>CAYZUI010000143.1:0-3406 GCA_964481945.1 uncultured Gammaproteobacteria bacterium | reverse complement strand
CCGTGCGTGGCATAAGCTAGGTATTTATTGATATCTACCTTGGTTATGTAACATATTTGCCCCGGCCGCCGCAAGAGCCAAATACTGGTTGCGTAAGCCTCCGTTTCCTAGCGAACGTAGATCGTTACGTCTATTAATCTATGGGAAATTCGGTCCGTAACGCGCGCCTGGCAGATTTTAAATCTGTTTAACGGCTACTTAAGCAAACCTGTTTCCTTCAACCAATTTTCAAGCATATCTACACGAATAAATTTAGTCGGGACTGAATATGGTTGGTTACGCATCCACCAATAGATACTTCGACTGATATATATCTCATGTAATTTTGGCTTTAATTCGTCTTTTGGCTTAGGTGTCGTTGTCAAAGAGGTTGTGCACAGATTGCCAGCCTGGAGATTGGTGGTTTATGGTTCAAGGCGGTGTGCGGGCGGCGATGGTTGTAGTCATGGAGCCAGGGGAGAAGATAGCCCTCTCGCTCGGCCGATGACTCGTAGGCCTGTTTGTAGGCCCATTCTCTGGTGCTGGTTTGGATGAACCGCTCGGCCTTGCCGTTGGTGCGTGGCGTGTAGGGCCTGGTTCGCACATGTCGCGCGCCCAGGAAAGCGATGCCATCGCGGAACAGGCGGGAGACGTAGGCGCTGCCGTTGTCGGTCATCACCCGGCGTATCCTCACGCCATGCCTGGCGAACCAGTCGGCGGCCCGAATCAGGAAGCCGGTGGCGGTGGTGGCCTTCTCGTCGGGCAACAACTCGGTGTAGGCCAGGCGGCTGTGATCGTCCACGCACACGTGCAGGTATTCCCAGCCCGCGCCCCGCTTGCGCTTGGAACGGTCGCCGGTGATGCGATGGCCCACGCCATCGATGCGCCCCAGCTTCTTGATGTCGATATGCACCATGTCACCAGGGGCGGCGTGCTCATAGCGCACCACGGGCGGCCTGGGCTCCAGGCGAGACAGCTTGTTCAGACCCAACCGCCTGAGTTCATTGCTCACCGAGGAAATCGGCAAGGAAAGGGAAGCGGCGATCTCCGGTGAACTCTGGCGCATGTGCCGCAAAGCGGCGATGGTGGCCACCCGCTCCACTGGCAGCCGCCGGGGGCCACGGTGTGGACGGGAGCTGCGGTCATGCAGGGCGCCCAGCCCGCCTTCGGCGAAGCGTCGCAGCCACTTGTAGACCGTGCTGACGTTCACGCCAAGTTGCTCGGCCACCTGGCGGGGAGCCATCCCTTGTTCCTTGACCCTCTCGACCATCAGCACTCGACTATGGGACGTGGTTCGGGCATTCTGATGATGGTTGTTCACGTGGACCTCCAAGCAAGAGTCTGGTTGACGCTCAATCACCAGTCTCCATGCTCGGAACCATGTGGACAACCTCTTTAGCATCTACACTTAGGCCAACCAAGTTTTTGTCGGATTAATTCAATGTTAGAAATAAAGAACTCGCGGCGTTTTTCAATCTTGCCAAATTGTTGACGTTCTTGAGGTGTCCCAAATATGCGATCTCTTAGACGTCTAGCATCCTTAAAACAGAAGGCCGGTTGGTTATATTTGCATTCGGCAATTAGCCATTGACTATTTTCGGGCCAATAAGCTAATGCGTCAAAATCTCCAACGTCCGGAAAGAATAGCTCTGGAAATCTATCAGAGAAGTTGATGCTTTTTTCGGTGTAAGGGGTGGCCCTCAATAGTATATTTTTAGTTTTAACCTCTAGCTGAGCTTCTAAACGAGATTTAATAGGTTGCACCGCTGCTATAATATTTGGCCATTCAAAGGCAGCCGGCATATAACCATTTGTTATCGTTTGATGCCAAATTGTCCCAGCTGTATTAACTGAACTGGCTCCCCAAGCCAAAATACCTTCCTCAATTTCGATAATTGGCTTAATGGTATACCTGTCACCTCTTTTAGTGTGTTCCCAAACAGGGACATCGCTTTCATCGGTAGTCTTACCTAATAGACGTTTTATCCGCGTTTTATCAAGGCTTAAAAATGATATAATATTTTTCGCTTTTACTTTTGAAAGGTTAGTAATTGTCTTCATTATAATATCTAGCACTGCATCTATCGGTGAAGAATAATAAAATTGTAAATCGTCTAGCCCAGATAGGGACGGCCACCTACAAAAGACTTCAATCCCCTCTAACAACTCATCGAAGGTTACACCAACATCATTTAAAAATGCTTCGTTCAAGATGATCCATTCAGGGTCATTTGGGCCAATCGCTTGAACTGCATCGTCAACGTTAACCCCAAATCCTAGCTTCATCTCGGCTGTTTCGTATGCAAATTCAGATTCCTTCTGATCGCTCAAAGATGAGTAAAATACATTGGGAACAAAATGATGATCAAGCTCAAGCCCTGCGGCATCTATTCCATTGTGCAACACGTCACTAGCATTATACAATACGAGCAGCCAATCAATGCTGGCTATTAGCTGGGCAACCAGCTCTAAAGATACTTCATCATTTCCTGACTCTTGCATGCTATAACAGCATTCGAGTAGATAACGATAGTTACGAGAACCTCTAACAAAATTTGTATGCGGCTCAGCAAGACGATTAGAACGGTCATATTCCACTTCATGATCAAGGCTGATTTTTGTTAATTTGCATTCACGATTATAATTAACCAGCAGTTCTTCTTGCTGTTCTATGCAGTGCTTTACAAGGGAATGTCGATTTAGTTTAGATATTTTACTGTGGATTAAAGCACGATAGTTGTCGCGAGCAAGGTCAATTAATGGTTTAGCAGTACCGAGGTCGTACCTACCTACATCTGCTCCTATTTCCTTAAATATAATCGCGAGTTCACGCCTAGCAGACTTAAGGTTCTCTGGAGTTATTTCGTATGGTTGTGAGTAATCAGGAACATCGATTTTTCTTTCTTCCATTTTCAACACAAAGCGGGGAAGTTTCTCAGATGTATCCCATAATTTAATCAATAAATCGGGGTTAATTGCATGATCAATATTTGATGCAATTCCGGTCAGCCAACTGACCAACGCATCAACTTCTAACAAAGCATCAACAGCATTTGTTATATATTTTTGAACATATTTAAGGTCAGCCTGGACGATTGCCCTGATCGATTTTTCCCAATCATTCACTGCAATTCGCCAATTTGACAATAACGGCTTATTGAAGTTAATATCATATTCTTTGGTAGTGAGTGAATCAATGCTTGCTTGACATTCTGTTATTATTTGCCGATAGTTGAACAACTCAATGCCAGACAAAATTAATCGTCTTTGATTAATGGCATCCGCCAGACAGTGAACCAATAATTCAAGGATTCGCCCATCTTCAATTTTGATTTGATCTTCTCTAACAACTAGCATGAAATTGATAACACAATTATCCAAAACAGTGCAAATAATTTAATCATGGGTAAACCCCCGGCTCTGCCGG
>CAYZUI010000142.1:0-4710 GCA_964481945.1 uncultured Gammaproteobacteria bacterium | reverse complement strand
CAGAAAAGATCCAAAATAAACCGCCCACGACAAACATTAACAATGATAGGGCGCTTAAGACAGCGGAAATTAAAGTGGCGGCATTGGTAAAGACTTTGGTAATATCACAGATATTACAACCGCCAGTTTTTTCTTGACACTCTAACGGAACAATCGTGAGCCAGCCAGCCGTGGGGCTATCCGTAGCCGCGACCACCGGTATGGCCAATACTAGGCCAGTGATCATTATGCTCGAAAGCCTAGGAAACTTACTCATACGTTAATTCTATCTTATCTGCCGTATTTTCGACAGCTGTCAACGTATCCAGGCGACCCTCATTAATAATGTCGACCATGTCGGCAAAAGCAGTTTCCGCTTCGGTCGGTCGTTTGCCCGCATACCAACTTTGAGCAGTGAGAGCTTGGTTGGCAAATACCGCCAAGGTTAAGTCTTCACCAGTTTGTTGCGGATCAATCAAGGTGCGTAAGGCGGCCGGTTGGGGATTAGATTCTAAAATAGTTTTAACATTGGCTTCGGTGGTGGTTAGTGCTTGAATAAAAGCCCAGGCGGCATCGTCATGGGCGCTATTCACGGATACCGTTTCTACCCAATAGTTGGCGTAGTTGATGGCCGCTTGCGGGTCTGCCGATACTTGCGGTACCGGAGTCACACCAAAATTTAGTTGTCCGCCCTGATCTTGGATCGTTTCCAGATCGTAGTAATACCCCAAGTAGTAAGCGGTTTTTCCGGCAATAAACTGATCCAACCCATTAGGTTGATCTGCTGTCCAGCTATACCATTCCACCGCTGGGTTGGCGAAGCTGGTATAAAATTCCACGGCCTGGACACCAGGAATGGTATCTCCACCCCGTTCCGTAGCCCGGCTAAATTCAACCGAATCACCCGAGGTCATGGTGGCGCCGTTTTGCATCATCAGAAGCGAGAGGATGTCAAACATGCGCGGAACATTTTGACTGGTACCCAAAGCCGCACCGGATTGAATAATATTATCATTGATATCTACTAAGGTGAGGAGAGGTACTTGTTTGGTGAAATCATCCCAAGTCGCGGCTGGCAACGGGATATTAGCTTGATCGAGTAAATCTTTATTGTAATAGAGCACTAACGTATCCAAGGCAATCGGTAGGCCATACACTTGGGCGCTATCCGTTCCCGCCTTGACCACATCGTCATAGACTACTTGGGGGAATAACGTGTTTACTTGTTGTGCGCTGATACCGCGAATAGACTCTTTTTCAATCACCTGTTCTTTCCGCCCCAGCGATTCTTTCACAGTGACAGAAGTCATGCTTAACGTTGTTGGAATCGGAGTGATCAGATCGGTAAAAGCGCCAATGTGGCTATTCGGTAAAGAAAAAATGTCCGGCCCGTTACCTTCCGCCCAACCTTCGATTAACTTATCTTCATATTCTTCCAAGCGATAGGTAGTCACCTCAATATCGATGTAGGGGTATTTGGCTTGAAAGGCGTCAACCACCGCCGAGGTATGTTCCGCATCGGTAAACACTGTCCAGTATTGCAACGTAAAGGCATCGGGTTGTTTACCGGCACCGCGACAAATTGCGCCGCTCGTCACCAAGCCAACACAGAGCAGCGTGAGACCAACGCTAGAGCGTTTCATGGTTTATACAGTAACAGAAAATTGCTTGCGCAGCAACTCTTGAAACGTAGGCTGTTGGCGATAGTTTAGTAAATCGGCGTACCGTTTAATTGGCCAAAACCGTTGGTTACGTTCTACCAGCACGTACTGTGATGGTAGATTCACGTCACAAGCAAACCGTTCCAGTTGAATCACATTTCCCTCGGAAATGGTTTTTTCCGCTAGAATCCAGGGCAAGTCTTCGTCGTACTCTAGCAAATCTTTCAACGTAAACCAAAACGTGTTGGTATTTAACCACGGTAATTGATCAGGAGAAAAATTTTCTGGTAATTTCATCTGTTCAACAATGGTCATTTTATCATCTACAAGACAAGGCAAACCACCTTGATCGGTTGGTAGTTTTTTCACTATTTCCACAGTTCGACCAACCTGGGCTTGGATATGTAGGCCCAGTAATGCCGGATCAATGGTGACGGCAACATTATCAATATTGGCAAACAACATATACCGGACATTGGGAATAAAGGTATCTGCCAAATATTCACGCAGCAAATAGACAAAGTCACCGTGACCACACGGTGCCCAGGATAACTGACTTTGTTGATCCACAAACACATCAATTTCTGTCACGTCTTCGGCTTTGGTGAAGCGTGGTACGCGCGCTTGTTGAATAACATAATGAAAGCGGCTGGGATCAAGATCGGGAAATTTCTTAAACAGTTGTTGCAGGTGAGCCCGGGTCTGTTTATCTGTGACAAAACTATTCATCAGAATCACCGGTGGGTGCGTATCAAGCTGATACTGTTTGGTCATGGCCAACAAACCGCGGATTTTCAGTTCGATATAGCTGATATCATTGATCACGGGTGTGAGGCCCTTTGGCATATCACCGAATTGTTCCATGCCGTAACGAGTAGCTGCGCCGCCATTCAGCCAAAAGATCAATAGCTGATCAGCCCGTAAGGCTTCAATACCAAGTGACTGGGCTTGGGTTGAATAGGTCGTCACATCCGCTGGTTTTGGTACAGCCAGGCGATTGGCTGGAATAACAAAACTGGTTCGATCGAGTTCACCCGACTGTAACTTTACATGCAAAGCTTTAATATGTTCAGGATCAACCCCTTTGGCCCGTAATTGTTCCTGGATATCGGCCTGGTGAATAGAGAGCATAATCTATGCTATAGTATAGCGATGAGAGAGGAACCGCACCAGCGTCTCGTGAAAGCGAAACTGATTGCGTTGATTGCGATGTATTTTGGTGAAAACACAGCTGAACTCTATAAAAGTTGCTATGCCGAGATGCCAATCGAATTTGTCGAGAAATCTTCAGAGAAATTGTTGATGGAGTATTTAGGGGTTGAGCGAGCCCGCGCGTTAATTCTAGAAATAAAGGAGGAACCGGTATGATCATGCATTTGGTGCTGTGGGGTTGGTTTATGGCGCTATCGATTGTGGCTGTTTGGTCGTATTGGTTAGCGCCACAGGCAGTATCGGCTGATTGGTGGCAAGCCATGGTGTATGTGTTGGCACCAACCACGGCGCTAGGGGGTGGTATCGTGGCAATAAAAGAATACGGTTTACGTTCGCTGCAAGGAAAAATCTTACTCACTATTGTCTGTGGTATCTTCGGTTGGTTCATTGGTGAAGTGCTCTGGACCTATTATGAGTTAATTGCTAAGACTGATCCGTATCCATCATTGGCCGACTGGTTTTATTTAGTGAGCTACATACCGTTTTGTATTGGTCTCCTTTGGGAACTAAAATTTTTACGCCACAAGGTACATAAACCGTTACCCTACACGTTACGGCTCTTGCTGACGATGTTGGCGATATTGTTTAGTGGTATGGCCTTATACTTTGGCGTCTGGCAAGCGATTAAACCGGAATACAGTATCTTAGAAAACGCTGTAGCGATTAGTTATGGCGTGGCCGACATCGCCCTAGTCTTAATGAGCTTGATTGTGGTAGTCGTGACATTAGAAATGCGGGGCGGTAAATTCGTTGGCCCCTGGTGGTGGTTTTTGGCTGGTATTGGGTGCACCTTTGTGGCAGATATCGGGTTTGCCATGTTCACTCCGCAGTATGAAACGATGCAGGCATTTTACAAACCAACCTTGGACACTATTTGGATTGTTGGCTACCTGGCCATGGCTTACGGTTTAGGTCGGTTTGGTTGGTTGGTACAAGGTGCGCGGCGATCAATTGTAGAGTCGTCGAAACGGAAACTGAAGTGAGCCGATCCGGTCAAACCTTCTCCGCCTCGATATAAACCTTCCCCTGTCATTCACCATTCGACAAGCTCATGGTTCATGACATCCCCCTCCTTTCAGGAGTGGGGTTATTTTTTTTATAACTACCTCAGTGTTGTATAGCACTTCCTCATTAGTAAAATGAATAACCCTATATCCTAATTGTTGTAAAAATTCGTCTCGATATTGATCGTGTTCGATGTGATGGTCATGAACACCACCGTCGACTTCAATAATCAATTTCAATTCATCACACAGAAAATCTACAATATATCGGTAGAGAGCATGTTGTCGTCTGAATTTGAATCCAAGCAGCTGTTTTTGTCTTAATCGGTTCCACAGAACTCGTTCTGCAGATGTGGAACGATATCGTAACTGTCTGGCTGCCCAATTCATTCGTTTGATCGAACGAATATGATATTTATTTGTTGTGGCTTTAAACATAAGAAACCATTTGCCTTATTTGATCTATTATGTCAAATCCCCACTCCTACAAGGAGGGGGATGTCCTGAGCTTGTCGAAGGACAGGGGAAGGTTTACTTCGGTGTCCAAATAATTGGCTCCTTTCCCATCTTTTGGAGTAACGCATTGGTTTGACTAAAATGTTTACAACCAAAGAAACCGTTGTTCGCTGAAAAGGGTGAAGGGTGAGCGGCCGTCAGCACGTGATGTTTAGTGCGATCAATCATGGCGCCTTTTTGTTTAGCATAGTTGCCCCATAACAAAAAGACCAAACCGGTTTTTTCATCGGATAGTTTTTGAATGACGGCATCGGTAAACTCTTCCCAACCTTTATCCTGATGCGAGCCCGGTTGACCAGCCTGGACAGTGAGTGTGGCATTCAGCAACAGTACCCCTT
>CAYZUI010000141.1:0-3979 GCA_964481945.1 uncultured Gammaproteobacteria bacterium | reverse complement strand
AAAACTGACCGGCACTAATTTTGAATAGGGGGCATGATCCAACCAGGTCAAGGTACTGAACACTAGATGATACACGCCAGGATCCGGCACCAACTCTTTAGTCAAACGATCCAGCACCTCACTACAATAGACAGCGGCATTGTATTTGGCCTTGGCAGAGCTGATCCGCTGAAACCGTTGGGTGACCACAGCCCCACCAATGGTGGACTGTTTACCGAGAATCAGATAGAGGTTGGTTTCCGCGAATGGCTCTAAGACACCGGCCAGTTTGGCCGTTGGCTTGCGAATACCTAAGGCTCGAGCCCGTAGTTTACCGTACAGTTCGGTATACAACACATAGCGCCGATCGTAGTCGCGCCAGGGCTCGTAGTATAACACTATCCCTGGTGTGTTGCTGGTTTCAGCCATGCTTAATCTTCCAGCGTGACACTTAACTCAACCGTATCAACCTTGATGATGTGGGCTTGTGGCTGGTGACTGGCTTCGACCGTATGCACCAATGTATTCTTTTTGAGATCACTGCAATGTTTTTCAACAACTAAACGCAAATAGTCATCTGTCGTACAATACACCAATTTCTTTTGATCATGAATAGTGAACTTGAGTTTCTTACGCAAAGCATTCAACTGACGCACCAACTCACGCACGGTACCTTCTTCTTTCAGTTCGGGAGAAATGACTATATCAATCTTCACCACGTCACCAAATTGAGCTTGTTTGATGTTGACCTCTTCTAATAAAATAGCAACATAGTCTTGAGGAAGTTGCGGTATGACAACCGCAACCAACGGTTGTCTCACTTTAATACCATGTTGTTCACGTAAAGCTAAAATTTGTTCAACCAAACCTCTGGTTTGACCCATCGTCTCTAAGATATTTCCGGAGACAAATTGCGCATTGACTTCCGGCCACAATTGGAGATGAATCGAATCTCCAGTCTGTTGAGCGGTCGGAAATAACACCTGATAAATTTCCTCAGCGATGAATGGCGTAAATGGTGCCATAAGTTTACTGACCGTCAATAAGACATAACGTAACGTGGCTAGAGCCTCTAATTGAGTCGCTGGGTCTTTGAACCGTGCCCGACTACGACGAATATACCAAGTCGACAGATCATGAATGTACTGCTCAATCAGCGCGGTTGCCGTAGCCAAATCGTAGTTGTCCATGGCCAGCGTCACATCACGTACCTGGTCTTGCGTGTAGGCGAGAATCCATTGATCCATGATGTGGTGCGACTGCGGCTGATCCGGAATCGTTTGACCGGTGGCAAACATGGTATAAAACGACACCACATTGCGCAGTGTCAACAACACTTTTTTCATCACCAAGTCGACGCCTTTCTCGGAAAAGCGCAAATCTTCCGCCTTCACGACCGGTGAACTCATCAGATAAAAGCGCAAGGCATCAGCCCCGTATTTATCCATCACCACACTGGGCTCGGGATAATTTTTCAGGCGCTTGCTCATTTTTTTGCCATCCTCCGCCAACACCAATCCATTCACAATCACCTGCTGAAAAGCCGGTTTGTCATACAAAGCGGTACTCAACACCATCAAGGTATAAAACCAACCCCGGGTTTGATCTAACCCTTCAGCAATAAAATCGGCCGGGAAACCGGGTGGCAAATCGGTGGCAGCCTTGCCCCCTAACCAGTGATTTTGGGCATACGGCATGGCACCGGATTCAAACCAACAATCAAGCACTGCGCCAATGCGACGATAGTCTTTGCCATCTTTATGAATGACGATATCATCAACATATTGTTTATGCAGATCAGTCACCGCCACGCCAGATAAGGCTTTCAATTCGGCAATACTGCCCACACACAGCACGTCACCATCGGTAGACTTCCAAATCGGTAGCGGTGCACCCCAATACCGTTCGCGAGAAATCGCCCAATCTTTCGCCCCTTCTAACCACTTACCAAAGCGACCCTGTTTGACATGCTCGGGCAGCCAGTTGACCTGGGCATTATTCTTCAACATATCGTCTTTCAATTGCGTTACCCGCACAAACCAAGATGTGGTGGCATAATTCAATAATTTCGTATCACAGCGCCAACAATGCGGATAACTGTGTCGATATGGTTCCGCTCGAAATACTAAATGATTATCTTGGGCATTTTTTACAAATTGTTGTTGTCCTTGTTCGGTTGATAAACCTTGATACCGGCCGGATTGTGCATTAAATCGACCATCCATATCGACGTCAATAATCAATGGCAACTGATTACGAAGTGCCGCTTGCATATCGACCTCACCATACGAACCATTGATCGTGACAATACCGGTACCTTCAGTAACATCTACGTAGTCGCCACCAAAAACTTGATACACATTTTGATTACTTGCTACCTCGGATAACTGACTATATGATGCTTCAATTGGTTTATAGCGCAAACCAATTAAATTTTTACCCTTCATCTCTTCAAGAACAGTATATGGTACATCACGCAGTACGGCTTCAATTCTATCCTTCACTAGATAATAATACTCAGCACCAGATTTTATCTTAACATACGTATAGTCTGGCCCAACTGATAAACCGGTAGTACCCGGAGTACTCCATGGAGTTGTGGTCCACGCCAACAAATAGGTATGGTCTTGTCCAACTACTTCGAATTTCCATGTCACTGCTGTATCTTGTACTTCTTTGTACCCAAGGGTCACTTCAAAATTCGACAGTGGTGTAACGCAACGGGGACAGATATGCATGGCTTTTTTGCCTTCGTAAATCAACCCTTTGTCGTAGAGCGTTTTGAACACCCACCAGACCGATTCCATATATTCAGGATCCATCGTGCGGTAGTCGTGCTCCATATCCACAAACCGCCCCAGCCGCTCAATGGTGTCGCGCCATTCTTGGGTATATTTCAGGACACTGGTTTTACAAGTGTCATTAAATTTCGCCACGCCAATGGTTTCGATATCTTGTTTGATTTTTAAACCCAGTTCTTGCTCAATGAGATTTTCCACGGGCAAACCATGGCAATCCCAGCCCCAGCGTCGTTCTACCCTACACCCCCGCATCGTTTGATACCGCGGAATGACATCTTTAATGGTTGAGGCCACAATGTGCCCATAGTGTGGCAAACCCGTGGCAAACGGCGGACCATCGTAAAAACTAAATGAGTGATCAGCCGGTCGATCCTGCACTGATCGCTCAAAAATTTTATGTTGTTTCCAAAACGCGGCAATGGCCTTTTCGCTGTCCATAATGCCAGCTAGTGTAGCGAAAAATTACGGCTTGGTCAAATGGCTAAGTTCGACTACTCGACGTCAAAACTGGAATCAGTAATGATGCCTAGTATTTCGGCTGCATTGTAATTATCACCTTCCTTAAAACGAATGTGTTGTAGTAATTCATTTCCTCGGCGTTTGCGCGCAACTCGTTCTAAGGACAACGCTAGGCGTTTTAACGCAACATTAGGCTCCGGCAAAGTCACCTCGGAATCAGTTGATACACAGAGCAAAGCAAAGTAAAGCTGATCCGGTACCGCTATGTCTAAGGCATTAAATCGATTACGAACTTCTGCATCTAACTTGCCATATAATTTATCTTGAGCAACGGGCATTTGGTCAAAGGTAAAGGCATCCATGACATTATCGGCTTGAGCAAGGTAAGTAAGACACGATTGTAATAATGGTTCATCAGCAAGTAAACCTACATCACTGGCCCAGTTATCTCCAAATTTTTCTTTCATTCGTGCAAAAACACGGTCTAATTGACCAATAATTTTAATAGCTTGCCCTAGCTGGTTGGCTGGTGACTCATTGACCGACACAGTAAGATGGAAGTTATCTACGATAGCCTGAACCAACTCCGTAGAATTGGCATTTTTTTTCATATCCGCTATGGCCTCTTGTATACCTTTAGTGACACCCTCAGGGGTAATGGGGTCCTCCCCATCTTTTAGAGGAAAAACCTCAAGCAATAACTTTGGATCAATTTGACCGTCCAGTATTTTCTTTAAAAG
>CAYZUI010000140.1:0-12699 GCA_964481945.1 uncultured Gammaproteobacteria bacterium | reverse complement strand
GCAGCGCGGTCAATTCATCAGCATCACCATTGGCCGAGCTATAATGTAAATCCGTATTGGCGGAAATTTGATCATAGCTTGGTTTATTCACTCCATCCGGACGATAATCGGAGCAGTTACCGTCTTCATCGAGTTTCACACAGCGGTTGATATCGAAACACTGCCGGGTGACGGAGCCGTTGGCATTTTCCACAATCCCAGCCGTCTGACAAGCAATCCATTCACTACACACCCGATCTTTTTTCACTTGCAATACCGTGTTGGTATCACAGGCATCCACCACATACCGGCAAGAATCAGAATTGGGTGTGAGCAAACAGGTGGTGCAGTCTAAGCCATCTTGCGCATAGTTTTGCGTATCCGAGGTGGTATCACGGAAAGCCACACAGCCACCATCCGAGGTGATGGCGCCTTCTTCGGTATCTTGGTCGACACAGGTGTTGCTGCCATCGAAGGCTTCGCGTTCGGTGGTACCGTCGACGGTGTAATCCAAGTAGTAGTATTTATCGATTTCTTTCAAACTGACGGCATCAAAGTAGAGATCGTTGGTAGAATGATTCACCAAGAACACAGTTGCGGTGGCGGCCAAATTTTCTGTCCAGGTTCCACCAAATAATTCACACATGACCGGGCTTAGCAATATGTCAGGAAACACACTGCAGGCTCCCGCATCGGGAATGGGCACCGTGGTGCCTAACCCAAACTGGCCTTGGAAGCGATACCAATAACTTAAGCCATCGGTGGCATCGGTACCATCTTCATAATCGATGGTGGCATGATCGGCCACCGGATAGAGCGTGACATCATCCACATCCATTAAATCACCAGCACTGTTGTAGAAGTGTACCCCGACACTGAATTCCGCTGACGGAATGGTACTGTCACCATCATCCAAATAATCTTTATCCATTTTGATACTGGCTTGGACATTGTAGGTTTTATCGACAGCAATGCTCAATCGATTGCTTTGCTCAATGGCACAGTCAGCTGCCAATTTTAAGGCTGACGCACCATCGGCCGCCGCCAAGGTTTCTGTGGTAGATGCCGTAATCACGGCATCAGCGGTGGTACACTCTGCGCCGATATCCGCTACGCCATCGGCATCTAGGTCAATTTCATCATCATCGCCGGCGTCAACATCACCATCACCATCGTTGTCCGCGCCGGTGGAATTAAAGTTGTAGGGTACCTGCCAATGATCCGGGAAGCCGGTGGGAGTATCGTCAGAACCGTAACTGATATCATTATCATCCAGTACATCATATTCAAAACTCCAGTTGACATTCTCTTCTTCAATATTCGGACTATACGGATCACTGTATTCGGAACAACCCGATTGACTATCAGGACAAGTACCAGACCAACCGAAATCGCTCACGACCTCACTTAAAGTAATGTCATCATCGGCATAAGCAATGTATTGATGGGTAGTACCATCGTACAAATCCACATCATCGGCTAGGCTAGAAATACAGCGTGGCCGCCCATCGATTGATCCATCCCAATTTTCCGGATAGCAATCGGCATCTTGATTACACAGCGCTCCCACTTTTTCATCCAATACGGTTCCAGCGCTGTCATGATGGACACTATTACTGTTACAGACTCCGCCCAGCGGCTGCGAAGCATATTGCTCACCGTAGCTGGAGAAATCATGTTGCAACGGACAATCTGGTGTGGTCGCCGTGCTGTCCAATTTAAACCAACCGTTAAAGGTGTTGCTACCATAGGTATACTCTTTGAGTTCACATAATTTTTCTCCCGGATCTTTGAAATAGACGGTGCCGTCGTATGTAGAAGTATACGTGCGACACGACAGTTGAGGTTGCTCACACAAGGTGGCACTGTAGCTATCCGGTGCATCCAACAAATAGGTCGATTCAAAATCGATAATCTCTCCGGTGCGATCATCCACATCGGGCACACCAAATTCGGTACAACCCATTACCGTGGACGAGCACTCATTATCCTCGTTGTACACCAAGGTGGTGGGTTGATCATATTGCACAATGACATCATCTTGATCGTACTCGTTATCAAGATTATAGGCTTCAGTAAAGGGATTACTGGAATTAAACGTTTCCAGCATGGCTTCACAGCCGACGGCCGTATCTTCACATAAGCGCTGGAACGATTTCAGATAATGCTCGGTGGCGTCTCGATCTTTATATAATCGACAACCTTCAAAATTATTACAGGCGCGAGCGGAATCTTGAATGAGATACTGGCTGTTCGATTCGCTTAAGACAATGGTATCAATGTAAGCTGCACTGGTTGTGGCCGCACCGGTGTATTGCAATTTGAAGTACTCATCGCCATCATCCAAATTGGTCCCTTCCGGCAGAATCACCGGACCAACCATATAAAATTGCCAGCCATCTTCATTGTTGGGGTCGAGCGTAATGGTAGCAGCCGTGGTACTGGCACCAGCGGCGGTAAAATAATAATTTGAGCCGGTGGTTGTTTCATAATCTAATGAAGCGGCCAGGGTGCCACCATCGTCCGCTTTGGCCCAGAAAGTGAGAAGGTAAGAACTGCCGTCATTTAAGACACCGTAGGTGGCATCATCAACGCCGTCGTCATCCGTATCGGCGGTGGTGAATAGTTCATAGCTGATTTCGGCATCGGTGGCATTACTGGTGTCATCGTCATGCAGTTGCAACGAGTACCCGCTCTGCAGTACCGATTCATTGCTGGTGGAGGTAGCTCCGGACCAGTTTTCGGTAGAGTTGCTGGAAAAATCTTCTTCAATAATAGTTTCCTCGCTACCGGAATCGGTTCCTTTATATTCACGACAACTCACATCGACAGCCGAACAATCAGTGCTTTCTCCGGGCAAGGCAAAGTAGACTCGCGTATCGGTGCTATTGCGCAACGGCGTACAATCGTTAGAAGCCTCAATGACTTGCGATTCATAACGGTAGAAAATATCGCCATCAGCGGTGACATACTGGCGGCAATCCGCATCGGTGCCATACTCTTGATCATCCGTAGTGGCATCAGCCGTATTATCGGAACCATCTCCATCCACATCACCATCCGGACCGCAATCCCATTCTAATTGTTCAGCGGCGGTGTAATCGGTACTGTCGGTACAATCGGCATTAAAATCTTCACTCTCTAAATCAAGATGCGTACACGGTGCATTGTCGGTATCATCCTGATCCACTTTCAAGGTATGATCTTGTACCTGCACACCGGCGGTATCGCTCCCCTCAAAGGTATAGAACACGGCGGTTGATTGATCATCGAGCCGGACGCATTGTTTCAAACTGGTGTAATACTCTAAACCTTCACCGCCAGCTTCTACCGCAGCCAAATTGGTGTATTCCTCACAGCCCACAGCGGCAGCCGAACAACTGGTACCGGAATCCGGCACAATGGAAAGTTGTTCAATACAGGAACCGGAAGCACAATCGGTATCTTCGTAACAATGTTGAGTGGAATCACCGGCACAGTATTTACCTAAACGGGTAACTGCTCCGTTATAGCTATCGGATCCGGGCGTTAACCACGTAGGTAATGGATCAGCGGTGAGTGGCGTGGTGTTTTCCAGAGCTACTTCTTGATAGAAATCACACCCGACAAAGTAATCATCCGATTGATCTTCATCCGGATCGCCGTTACATTGGTTACATTCGGGATTATCGTAATTATAATTGCCGGACGCATCCACACAGGCAGCAGAATCTGGATTGGTGATTAAGCCAGGGATACCATCAGATTCATTCGCACCGTTTTCAACATAGAGTTCGCAACCGACATCAGCCGGTTCACAACTTAACGTTTCACCATTCAGATAGGTGACATTATTGATGGCGTAATTGGTGTACTCGTTTTGGAACTCATCATCTTCCACCAGGGTAGTGGCCCCAATATAGATTTCACAACTGGTCGACCCGGCAATAGCTACCGTCGCCGCTGTATCCGTGGTGGTATCGGCAAACGTATAGGTGGTGGTGAAATCTTGCCAATCGTTGGAATAGTCGTAATCGGTGCCTGTGGCATCAGCCGTCACCGCCGAGGAGACATCGGCACCGTCGCTGCTCCCGATAGTGAAGGAGACATCTTCACAGGCAGCGGTGGCCATGGCTCGATAGGCGAAAGTGAGAGTGCGATTAGCTAAACTGTGACCGGTATCCACCGTCAGTTCTAACGTGCCGGAAGTCGCTACGGGATCAAGCTGAATAAAGTTCGTGCCCACATCCGGCGTCAGATTACTATCAAAGTTACTGTCTAGTACGTAGGCAGTGACATCATTTTGCAGCCAACCAATACATTGCCCTTCTGGCGTACCGTCCGTATCCTCATCACAACTGTCATCTGCTGTACAGCCGCCACCATCATGCGTGCAGAAGGCCAGTTGATCCGCGCTGGTATCATTGATGGTATTTTGATCAGTATCATAGTAATCAAACAAAGCGTTCGGAATCAGGTTGGTATCCGGTTTGATGCGAATATATTGATCGCAGCCGGCGTCACTGGAATCACACGTTTCAACATTGGCATCAAAATAAATGGTATCGCTGACGGTAGTTGGTTCTTCGGTAATAGTTCCAAGCACACACACATTGCCATCTGTACTGGTACAATTGTACGCTCCCGTAGGAATAGAACAGCTATCGGATAACTCACACTCACCGTCATCACTGTCACTATCCGAGCTGGAACCGTCCGTACAAGTATTACCCAAATTGTTGGTGCAGGTGCCGCCAGTGGTAGCGGTATAACAGACACTGCCACAATTCAAGAGACCAGCCGAAGCGACGGCACAGACCGGAGCATCAGAATAGGTTGAATAACTTGAAGTACAACTAGCTCCATCATCCAAGGTGCAGGTTTGAATGGCATCATTGCCGGCGGAATCTTCCACCGTGATATCTACCGTGCTGGCTCCGGCTGTGGCATCGCCTGACACCGTCACCGTACAGGTACAAGTTGAGCTAGAGGCATCGTAGGTTGGGTTGGTGGCTCCACAGTTATCCGTTAGGGTACAAACGGATGCACTACTGTCGGTATTGGTTACCTCACATTCTCGGTAATCAATCAGGCCATCACTACCTGGCACGCCAGGCAAACCCCCCGAAATATCAAGACCATCACCTGAAGCAGAGCCGGCCGGTACGGCACAGGTTTGGGTGGAGGTACAGGCACAGGCTTCATTGGTATCATAACTGACGTCGTAGCTTAAGCCGTAATCGGTTTCATTGTTGGTGACGTCCTCATTACAACTGACGTACGTTTCCGTTGGGCTGGCACAATCAAATTGACCGGTAGCATTTTGGCTTTGACAATACCATTGACAACCCGGATCGGTGGCGCAATCGTTGTAATTGACAGAATTTTTGACTAAAGAGACGTCATCACCGTTATCATCGGTAAAGGTTTCACAGCTGCTATATTCTTCTTCACAGACATTGCCGTCGAAACGATAAATGCGCTCTTCTTCCGTACAGTAGCCATAGGCCGTACACACGCCCTCTTGCTCCTCCTGAATACAACCGCGGGGATCGGCACAATAATTTAACCGATTGATAATGACATTTTCCTGCGTATTGGCTAGAGTATCGGTATCAAAATTTTCCGCGGTCACGACGACTTCACCGGGAGCTTCTCGTTCACAAAAATTTTGTGGCGCCTTCAATACCCAATACGGATCTACCAACTTACAGTACGGCGAATAATTAGTGACATTACCGGCCGTATCCGTGATCAGGTAACTGCAACTGCGTTCTTCATCAGCCGTGCCACAATAATTATAGCAATCCACCAAGTCTTTCAGTGACGGCGTATCGGATGAACTTTGGATGTATTCGGAAGCGATCTGCCAACCCACCGGAACTACTCGATATTTCTTTAACAAAGTGATACCGGTTTCATTCACGCCTTCACTGTTTTGAATTTGTTGAGCGGAAATGGCATTGACACCGGTATTGGCCACAATAAAACTTTGACCAATTTCGGTTTGGTAATCCACAAACTCTTGTACCGTCCAGCCTTCCTGAATGGCCGTTTGCAGGGCGGAACCAATGGCGCAATTGTTGGTGGCGCGTAAACCTTCCTCCGCCGGACAAGCTGTCATTTCAGATAACACATCAAAGGATCCGCCACTGCCAAACACGGGTTGACGTAATTCGGCATAGACCGATTCTGCAGCTGCTCGACCGCTGACCGTGCCGGAAAACTCGCCGCCGAGTAAGCCGGATAATTCGCTGCCGCTCGATAAATTGGCCAAGCCTTCTTGGGCACGTGCGAGGAGCTTAGAAATCAAAGTAGTGGTAAAAATATTGATGGCATCCAACACGGGGTTACCCATGGTATCGAAGGCAAATTCTTTGGCCGCATTACCGCTGTCCCTATGTTGCTCCTTCAGTACACTACCAGGAGTGAGAATGGTTTTAGAAACATCCTCGGTTTTAGCCTTAATGGGGCCATCTTCTATACGCTGGGCTAAGGCATCTTGAGCGGCTTGAGCTTTAGCGCCTAACGCTGAATCGGTGACCTCCATGCCAATACCCAAGGGATTAGCGGTTGAATCAAATTGTAGGGAGACGAAATCAGAGAAATTCGGATCGGAATAAGCATCATGCCAATTGCCGCCCAGTTCTGTTAGCGTACAAGCTGGTTTGTATACTTGGGGAGTACCTAAATTAGTTTCTAACCCGATGGTCAAGCCAATCGTAAACGTGTCTCCCGGGTTACATAATCCGGCCGCATCAAACCCAATACCACTGGCAAAGCCTTCAATAAACCCACCCATGGCCGCGTCACCGGCCTCGAGAAGATAGTCACCAACCGGTTTATCGTAGACCAGTGAATCTTGCCCCTGTCCGCCAGAAGCTAGGAAAACGGCTGCATCGTAAGATAACTTACCGAGAAAAGCGGACAAGAGATTTTTGATGGCTACGGAAGCGGCATTTTTTAGGACTTCACCAATTTTGTCGGCTATTATCTTGGCGGCACCCGGCACACTCACTGTCTCTTCTGTTGGAATAGCCTGAACTACCCGAGGTGAAATGATCACACCAAACACTACGGTGAACAGACAGAGTAAGGCAATGAATTTGTAGTGGATGTTTTTCATGGGTTCATTGCTGCAAATCGGTTTGAGCTAGCGTATCTTGGTACACTTCCATTAAGGTGGCATCATCAATTTGTTCTAGATCAGATGCCGCCATCCCAGATTGCAAGAGCAACTCCCGTACAGCCGTTGGGGTGAGGTTTTGGACATCAGCATAGGTCCGTACCGAACTGGCACTATTGGTATTGGTTGTATCTGGTAACAAATTGGCATAAGGATCCTCTGTGGTGGTATTGGTTTGATAATCAGTCTGCACGCTGGAATAAACGGCCACGAGATCCTCGTCGCTCACCTGATCTAGGACGTCTTGCGCAATGCCCAGCTTCGCCAGTTGTTCTCGCAGGGCAACGGGATCATTGGTGGGTAAATTTGTGACATCTGTGTTGGTAGCTACGCTGGTGTTGGTGCTGGCGGTTGTGTTGAAACAAACTTTTCCAGTAGCGCAATTTGGATCGGTATTATCCGCAATTTCTTTACTATCACTGATACCGTCAGAATCGGTATCCACTATAAAGGCGCTGGTCCCGTAGGTAATTTCTTCATCAAAATCATTGATGCCATCACCATCACTATCCAGCAATTTTTTTTCAGCCAATTCTTGCAAACGCTTTTGTGATTCAGTGACAATTGGACCAGGGGTAGGATCTAAACCAAATAAAAACGGGGCGATACCATTGACTCGCGAATTGATGGAAAGTAATCCGCCAATAATTGCCACAAGCCCTATGACGATATATCCCCAAAAAAAGCCTTTTAAATCGTGGTCTTTGGAGTTATCCACACGAAGATTATACAATGAATTTATCCAGTTTGTCAACCAACTGATACCACTGGTGTAATGATAATTCCTGGGCCCGAGCGGTTTTGGGCAAACCCAGCTCCTGATAGGCCTGTTGGACGACCTCGATGGGTATATGTCCGTTCTTAATATTCGACGATAATAGCTTGCGTTTCTGAGCAAAACCTACTTTGACGAGCCAAAAAAACTTTTTTTCTTGCTCAACTGCCAATGGGGTTGATTGGCGGATGTGCTCCAGACTGACGATGGCACTTTCCACCTCGGGTTGAGGGCGGAAAGCTGTTTTACTCACTGTTCGCACCACCCTGGGCTGGGAAAACGCCTGAACCGATAGCCCTAAAATGCTTAAATCACCCGGTTTGGCCGTAATCCGTTGGGCCACTTCCTTTTGGATCAGCAAAGCCATGTGACTGGGGTATGGTTGTTGGGTTAAAAACCGTCTCAAGACCACACCGGTGATGTGGTACGGTAAGTTACTGGCGATACTATATTCCCCGCTCCGTAACCCCAATTCAACTAGATTACATTTCAAGATATCTGCATACACAATTTCTAAATTTGGATGGTGTTTCACTAATGGATCAAGGTTGGAAGATAAGTTTCGATCAATCTCAATAGCAATCACCCGCCGAGCCAGTTTGACTAGCTGTTTGGTTAAGACGCCTTTACCCGGTCCAATTTCTAAAATGGTATCACGTGAACCATGCCGTTTAACTAAAGCCGCCATATCGTGCAGCACGTGTGGATCGACTAAAAAGTGTTGGCCCAGTTTGGTCATACCAGTTGCACTGCTCCGGATCGATGAATGACATAGCCACCACGAAAACATTCCACGATGGTACTGGGTGGGCGAGTGGGTAATGGGCCAATATCGATTCTGGGAATATCGGCAAAGCGTTTATCGAGTTTGCGTAAATCAAACACTGGAGGTTGTCCTGAAACATTCAAACTAGTTGCAACTATCGGTACACCAGTCTGTTTAGCCAACTCCAGAGCTACTGGATTGGTTGAAATCCTGACAGCAAACTTATCCGTCACAACCACGGAAACGGATTGATTTAATAACTGCTCCATGTGAGAAGTTATATCAAAATGTTGTTTGACCTGTGTCAGTGAATCGGCAATCAAAGTAAATCGGTTATCACTCCGACCTTTCAGACGCATGATACGACGAATAGCCGCTCTATCGTTATATCGACACCCCAGCGCGTACGATGATTCAGTCGGATAAATCAAGAGTGGTGAATGATTTGGTAGCGGTGGGTTCACTACTATATTTAGAATAGTCAGTTTTATAAATTGCTGTCACACGGAAAAAATATTTGGTAGCTGGCTTCAATTTTTTTAAGACAACATTCGTATTTTTCGTTTTCACCACTTTGGCATTGGCGAAGGTTTTTTTCTTGGAATATTCCACTTTATATTTTGTGACACCATATCCAGCAGACATTTGCCAGGTTACTTTGGCTGTTCGTGCAGTCACGTTTTTTACCTTCAAAGCAGTAGGTACAGGAACAACCGGGCGTTCATCCAAACCAATGTCGAAGCCTGCTCCGTACGGTCGAGTTTCTTCATCTTGATCTTCAGTCACGGCCGCGCCCAGATCATATCCAGCATCAATTAAGGCCGAGGTGGGTTGTAAGTGAAAATCGGGATCAACCGCCAATGGATCCACAAACTCTGGATCCACTTCCAGTGAGTTAGCCTCCAGGCCAAACGCACCTTGTAATTGAGCTAATGTTTCTGCGTTGCCAGAAAAATCATTATAATCGGAAGCGGCTACTGTGGCCGTATCATAAGTTAACGCACTGGTATTAGCGAGAAATATATTGTTATATACTTGTGTACCAGTGGTCGTACCGACGATCTCTAAGCCAACACCGTTACTGGCAAACACGTTGTGATAGATTGAAGCGGCAGTTTGGCCAATTTGCACACCGGCAGCGCTATTATTGGCGATGACGTTGTTTTGTATGAGAATAGTACTGACAGAATCCACATTGATTCCTTTGGCATTATTCACGATGCTGCTATGACGTATTTCGATATTCGTTACTGCGCCTTGATCATCATTGATTTCTATACCAGCTGAAGTGGCATTGGAAATAAGCCAACCATCCAGCGTGATGTAGTTGGCTCCGACAATCGACAGATTGGCTACATTCATTCCGGATAACGTGGGCATTGGCTGGTTTGGCCAAGCGGCAATGGTAGTGGGGTTGCCCGGTGTTCCATCCAGCTGATTAGCAGTGAGAACCATGATATCCGCAGATTCTCCTTTGACATAAATAGTGTCCCCGGTCGTGAAGCCTGCCCCCAACACATCGAGCACGACCAAACAGGGAGCGGATTCAGTACAGGTACCTCCTAACGTGCCATTCTCTAAATCCACATACCAATCTGCTGCCCAGGCTAATGATGGTCCCAGCAGGCTGATCAGACAAACGATGAGATATTTTTTCATAGGACAAAACTGATTAAACGATTAGGTACGTACACCGTCTTACGAATAGTTTGACCATGTAGGTATGTCTGCAGTTTAACATCTTTCTGGACTTGTTCCAAGACAATTTGCTCGGTGCTGTTGTGTGGCATAGTGAGTTGACCACGCACTTTACCACTGATTTGAACAACTATTGTCACGGTATCGGTTTGTAATTGAGCAGGATCAAAGTTCGGCCAGGCTTGTTCCCACACGTTTCCGCCATAACCAAGTGTCTGCCACAGTTCGGCAGCAAGATGTGGAGCAAAAGGAGCCAACACTAACAAGAATGTCTGAAATGTTGCAGTTGGAATGCTGTCTAATTCTCCTAACCGGTTACTGAAAATCATCATTTGGGAAATGGCGGTGTTGAACTGGAATTTTTCGATATGCTCGCCGACTAATTTGATGGTCTGATGCAATAAACGATCAGTGGCATCATCCACGGTCGTTGCTTTAACTCGCTCGGATAAACGATCCACCCGTTCTAAAAAACGATAGACGCCGCGAATACTATCCGGCTGCCATGGTTTCATATCTGCAAATGGCCCCATAAACATTTCGTACAGCCGCATGGTATCGGCGCCATATTCATTGATAATATCATCGGGATTCACCACATTACCGCGTGATTTACTCATCTTTTGGTGATCAGCCCCCAAGATCATCCCTTGATTACGCAAAGCTTGGAACGGCTCACGACCCACGCTCTTGGGAATGAAACCGAAATCTTGTAAAGCCTTGTGGAAGAAGCGGGAATATAATAAATGCAACACGGCATGTTCGGCCCCGCCCACATATAAATCTACCGGTAACCATTGGGCTAATTTTTCCTGGTCAGCAAACTGCTGATCGTTCTTTGGATCGCAATACCGTAGGTAGTACCAAGACGAGCAGACGAAGGTATCCATCGTGTCCACTTCAAAATGCCAGCCTTTACCATATAATTGTTCGGCTCGTTCCCGATATGCTTTTGAACTACCTAGCGGTGATGTGCCTTTGGGAGTGTAATCCACATCAGTTGGTAATATGATTGGTAGATGTTCTTCTTTGACCGCATGCGGCTTACCCTCTGGATCATACACAATAGGAATGGGGGCGCCCCAGTAGCGCTGGCGAGAAATCAGCCAATCACGAATTTTATATTGAATCTGTTTTTGACCACCAACTTTTTCGATGACATCCCAACCAGTCGACGGTGCATCTACGATCGGTAATTGAAACTTTTTAGCAAACTCGTTATCACGTTCATCATGAGCCGGTACAGCCATAACGGCACCTGTGCCATAATTAGATAAAACATAATCCGCTATCCAAATTGGGATTTCTTTGAGTGTGGTTGGATGAATAGCGTAAGCACCAGTGAACACACCAGTTTTCTCTTTGCCTAAACTAGTTCGTTCCAACTCCGTCCTTTTTGCGACATCTTTTTTATATTCTTTAATCTGTGTTTTCTGTGATTCAGTTGTAATAGTGTCCACTAATGGATGATCTGGCGCTAATACTAAGTACGTTACACCAAATAACGTATCGGGCCTTGTTGTATACACCTCAATTTGGAATTTTCCCCCCCGGGCGGGGGGGGAGGAATTTGTAACTTGGAATTTAAGTAATGCTCCTTCGCTTTTTCCAATCCAGTTTTTTTGCATTAACTTAATCGGCTCTGGCCAATCGATAGTATCTAAGTCATTGAGGAGCCGATCTGCGTAATCGGTGATTTTGAAAAACCATTGTTCTAAATCCTTTTGGACAACGTCATCTTGACTGCGCTCACATTGGCCATCAATGACTTGTTCATTGGCCAACACCGTTTGGCAGCCATTGCACCAATTCACTTTGGCTTTTTTGCGATAGGCTAAGCCATGCTGATACATTTGTAAAAACATCCACTGTGTCCATTTATAATAGTCTGGTGATGAGGTATCCACTTCTCTGCTCCAATCATAGCTAAAACCCAAGGCGTTGATTTGTTTGGTAAAGGTTGCAATGTTGTTATGCGTCGAGGCATCAGGATGCACACCGGTTTTGATTGCGTAATTTTCGGCTGGTAAACCAAAGGCATCCCAGCCCATGGGATGCAAAACGTTATCACCGCGCATGCGATGATACCGGGAAACGATGTCAGTAGCGGTGTAGCCCTCGGGGTGACCAACATGCAACCCTTGGGCCGACGGGTACGGAAACATATCGAGACAATAAAATTTTGGTCGAGGATCCGTATCGCTAGCTTGAAAACTATGATTCTTCAACCATAGGTCTTGCCACTTCGGTTCGATAGTTTGGGGAGAATACATGGGAAGTAGTATACGCCTTCCCCGTCTCTCGCCCAGCTCGAGA
>CAYZUI010000139.1:0-8792 GCA_964481945.1 uncultured Gammaproteobacteria bacterium | reverse complement strand
CATGTTCAACACCGATTGCATCGATTGTCATGGCCGAAACTTGGGCCAGCGCTACCATATTGGGTAAGTATAGCACATTTGGTATACTTATTGAACTGTGATCGAAGTCATCATCATTTTAGGAAAAGGGGTCAAGGCCGATGGATCGTTGCCGGCTGTGGTGCAGCATGAAATACAGTATGCTGCTCAATTGTGTCAGCTCCAGCCTATCCCAGCGATTATTCTGGCTGGCGACTATTGGGGTTTGCTATCGTCAGGCAGTGTGATCGCCGAAGCGGAAGTGATGCGACGGTGGGCGTTGGGAAAAATTCCACCACAAACCGAAGTGATCTGCGAAACGCAATCCAGAGATACCATTGGCAATCTCTTGTTCAGCAAAGACATTCTGGAGCAACGCGGTTGGCGTAACGTCTTAATCCTATCATCAGCCGATCATTTGCCCAGAGTACAGTATATTGCGGAACACGTTTTCGGTCATGACTATGAACTGTCTTATCATGGCCATCAACACAGTTATACTTTACGGCAATATCTGCACACACTGCGCTATGAACGTCTGGCGCGCTGGTATGCTCACTGGTTTTTTTATCGGCTGGCCCACCATCCACCGGAGCAGTGGCAGCAGTATCATTTTATGTATCATTCCAATATCATGCTACACGTGGCAAGGCGTATAATTCAGCGACCGGTACACCGTTAGCGTCCTGTGGTATACTTCATCTATGCGTTATACCATAGGTCTTGGTATCGTTATTCTCTGTTTGGCTGGACCCGCTGTGGCGGCGGCCAGTTGTGTCTATCCGGGAACACAGGGTAAGGTGACTGATTACTACACCGGTCCGTTGATTGATACTCACTTGCATATTCCTTCCCCAGAAGACAGCAACAATGGTAACCCAGTCCTGTGGCAAGATATGTCGATGAAGGATATTGCCTGTACCTTGAAGTATGAAGGTACACAGTCGGCTTTTTCATTTTTTCCAGTTTACGTGAATTCGCCCTTAGATGAATTTTATCTGGCAGCGGAACGGGCTCAAGCCAAGTATCCTGATGTGTTTGTGCGTTTTATTAATCCGCCGGGCAATCAAAATGGCGTACCCACCGTCACTGCCAATCGTTTAAAAAAATTATTGCAAGGGCACGCTGGGTTATTTCAAGGTTATGGTGAAATTGCCTTGTATGGCCATGATGGCGAAGCGGTCAATCCGTATCAGCCGAACGCCCAAATTTTTCAAGACATTTACCCGGTGCTAAGAAAACGACAGATGTTGGTGTACTATCATCCTGGAGTTGATCAACTGGATAGTTTCGCGGAAGTACTGGCGCAGAATCCAGATATCAATTATATCGTACATGGTGAGCAGATTGAACAGCAAATTGGTGATTTAATGAGTGACTATCCCAATATCTATTTCACGGTGAATGATTTGTATGGGGATCAATATTTGTTGCACCAAAATGAAACCAGTGCGGGCTTTTTAGAAAAAACCGAAGA
The DNA here is from genome assembly GCA_964481945.1 of uncultured Gammaproteobacteria bacterium. GTDB lineage: Bacteria > Patescibacteriota > Patescibacteriia > UBA9570 > UBA9570 > UBA9570. The sequence goes on along the minus strand of CAYZUI010000139.1, from coordinate 7,297 downwards.
CTACGAAACGTTGTTGCAGCAAGATTTGGCCACTTGGCAAGCGGTGATTGAAGCGCATCCGGATCAATTTTTGTGGGGGACAGATCGCGGCGGCGTAGCGGCCTGGACACTCAATAAAAAAGTGGGCTGGCGGATCTCCGATTATGGCCGTGCTTTTATTGCCCGGTTGGATCCAGCGGTCCAAGAGAACTTTGCCTACCAGAATGCTCAAGCTTTAATTGATAGTACCGTGAACGAATAGATGTGCTACAATGAACGTAATTATTAATTATCATTGTGTATGACCAAATATTCATTAGCTCTTGTGGCGGCGCTTGTCCTCATTACTGGTTGCGTTCAAACAGCACCAACCAACACGAACGTAACGAATAGAACGAACAGTACAACCAATACAACTGTAGTGACCAACACGACGGTTGGTGATGGTGGCACTTGTCCGGTGGACGGGCCATTTGAAGTGGGGGTCGATTCGGATAACAAATACTGTGTCTGTCCAGATGGGTATGAAAAATCCAGTGATGTGATTGGCTACGAAACCTGCTATGACGGTGCCGAATGTCCTATTTTAGAAGTAGAATGTGTGAAGGGTACTGATACCACTGTTGAGGTTGGACCAAGTGATGACGATCTGACCAGTTTAGTTGCAGCTGGTGAGCTGTACAATGAAGACTACAGTTACATCATTGAAGTTGGGGCGGAACATGTCCCAAATATTACCGAGGTGGCGATAGTGCCGTTTGATGGCGTCACCGCCACTTATCTGTATTGTTACGACACGACCGAAATCGATCTGGCTTCATTTGATTGTCCCGGAACAGCGGCCGAGGCGTTTCGTATCAATGTCTACACCACTGCCCAATATGACGACATCGCCGACTTTAGTTATGGTACCCTGATTACGGAAACTGCCGGATATGTCTATGAGTTGACTCACCCTAATGGCTTGTTACCGGTTAATGTACCCGCTGATAATTCTTTTTACGATACCATTGTCAGTAGCTTCCATTTTGCTGGCTAGGTGACTAGTATGGGGAATGGTACGCAACGGGAAGATGTGCATCCTGGTTTAGCAGTCGACATTGTGCTCAAAAAAGATCAGCCGACCGGGCAATTAACTCGCGGCGTTGTGCAAGATTTACTCACCAGTAAATCGGTCCATCCGCGCGGCATTAAGGTGCGTTTAACTAGTGGCCAGGTTGGGAGAGTGCAGCACATTGTTGGACAATCTGCTCAAGACGTGATCAACTCGGAACCGGACGATGCAGAATTTGATAATTTTATATGATGGTGGTGGCTAAATCACCGCTGGAACTTAAAGCGGGGAGTACCGGACGAAACAAGGTGGTGAGCATTATCGATAGCTGAAAGTTCTATTCTGAAAAATAGTGATAAAACGTATCACTATTACATTTATTCTTCATTTGGTTCGACTGATTCTTTAGGTGGTGTCGGCAATATTCTGTTATCCAAATCTTCATAGGGCAAACCTAGCTGTTCATTTAACAGCTGTATTTTCTCTTTATTTAAGTCAGGACGCATAAATTGATCAATTGTCACAAGAGTAGGGGCTAATCGCCAATTTTCATAATACTTTCTTTTAGCCAAAACCCGATAGGAGAATTTTGCATTGCTGTTTTGGTTATCTTTAGCAATTACTTCAAAGGATTTTATTCCTGGCTTAACAAAAATACTGACATTGTCATAAGACTGAATAAATACTGCCATTGGGTACTGATCATTAATAGTGACTGTTTCTAAAAATAAACTATCTAATCCAATTGTTACCCTTCCATTTATTAGCTGTCCATGACCAATATCTTCAAACCAAATTTCTGGAGATTCAATTGTATATAGCTCGGTTGGGCCTTGACTTTCTGTATAAACAATAGCCGACTTTCGTCCAGAAACACCGAAAGGACCAGCGCTTAAAACACCATAAGAGCCTACATTTATAGAGTCAGTCTGTCCATAAACTCCATCAGCAGTGCCGGAATCAGCGAGGGCATAAAAACGTCCGCCAGCTGATGAAGCGTGAGTTGATTGTGTTTCTCCTTGCACACCATTGCCTAAACCGCTATATTCCACATTTGCATTACCCCATGCACCACCCCATACACCAGCTGGAGAAGATCCATTGGGTGATGAACTATTACGCCCGTTAAAACCTGCTACACCAAATGTAGCACCGCCATCAAGATCTCCATCACCGTCAATATCACTTTGATCAATAGTGGATGCGGTAGCATCTCCTCTTACTCCTACTGCGCTACCACGCGTAGTGGCTTCTGAATTAGTTGTGCCCCAAATAGCGTAAACATCGCCATAATCCTCACCAGCAGCAATATCTGGGTTACCATCAACTTCAGCAAAAATTGCACCATACTCATCGGTAATTGTATTTGAATTTGCATAAATTGCCCAGCCAACATTCCCTCCAACATTAACATCTAGTCGATAATCTGGAGTAGTATCACCAATGCCGACATTTATACCATTATCATAAATCAGTGAATTACCTAAACTGGTCGCACTGGTCCATTTGGATATATAGGAAACTGAACCAGAACCGGTCAAGCCAGAACTGCTGCTGGAACTACCAATACAGCCCACGCTATCACAAATTGTACCACTGGCATGAATATTACCACTGACGTCTAATTTTTCGATTGGACTAGTTGTTCCGATTCCCACATTGCCAGCAATGTATGCTTCCGTCTGATTAAACGTAGCTATATTTAGACTATTCGCTTGATTCACCACAGCCAATTCACCCCCCTTGGTCACTAGGCGAGTGGCTGATGTATCATCCCATAACTGTGTCCCATTACCCCACCCACCAAAAGAAAGCTTGCTATTAGTATCAAGTAGAATGTCGCCCCCAGCTACTTGTAATTGTGCTGACGGTGCCACTGTTCCAATTCCAACGTCACCAGTATTTAATAGCGTAATACCGTTCGTCGCGCCATTATTCGTCCTTAAATACAGACTGCCATTTGGATAAATATTATCGATGTAGGAGTGACCGGTGTTATTCTCGTACCATACATTCAACCCTTCATTGGCACTGTCGCCGATTAATTTGACGTAAGGATTCCCGCTGGTACCTTCATTGACCAGCACACCGCCATCAACCACTTCTAATTTAGCACCCGGCGTGGTTGTCCCAATACCCACATTGCCCCCACCAGGATTCAACGCCAAATTAGCCCAAGCCGAGCCTGTGCTATTGTTTGCGCCAACGGTGGCAACACCGCCATATGTGCCTAAGCGTACTTGATTAGCTGTATCAAGGCCAAAAAAAGAACCGGCCCAAGTATCTGAACCAGCCACTACCGAAAGTTTTGCTCCGGGAGACGAAGTACCAATACCAACATTGCCACCATTAATATAGGAATTGCCCGAGGCAGATAATTGGAAGGTCGGGTTGGAAAAACAGACTGTGCTCGTGCCGCCGCAATTTGTTCCAATGGCACCGCCCCGAACACTCCCCTGTGTCCAAAAATCGGCATCCGTTAAAGAAACACCCCACGCGACCGGGCCTTCATCATTACCGCCTCGACCGAGAATATAAAAGTGACGATCGGCCACAGTGGGGAGAGCCGTTGACTGGGTTAACTCCAGCAAGGTGAAGGCATCCGCACCGTTATTAATCGTTTGGCTTTTCATGACTTTGAGCACCGAGCTTTCATCTTGGGTTGAGCTGGCCACATCGTAGTCTCTGATAGTAAAAATGTCTCGCTCTCCCGTTGTTGTACTGTAACTTCCAAAAAAATACGGATCCGCCGTGCTCTGACTGGAAGCGGCATGTAACTCATAGCTCGGAGACGTTGTTCCTATGCCAACCGACTTATTGGTATCGGTAGTGTAAATGGTACTGGTGGTCTCGGACCAAGGAACGGCATACGCCACCTGGCCTAAGCTCAACAGAACGCTGATGAATCCACCGGCCAGTTTACACGTTAGTTTAGGTTTTGAATAAGCCATCTTCTTTCATCCGATTAAAGCTAATTAGCGATATTTTCCTCTTCTGTTAATCTATTTTACCGCCAGTTTCAATGATTACTTTTGACCCATCACCGATCAGTAGGTGATAACTGCTCAAATCCATAGCTAGGGAGCCGGATCCGTTGATGGTCAACGTCACGTTGTCTGCCACTAGGACATTTTGCGGTGCAGTGATGGCACTACTGATCACGCAATCGTCTGTGATGGTCCAATCACCAGACGATGGCACAGTGCACTCATCATCATCCAGGGTGGAAATTCTATAAGTCGTAGTCCAAGACGAAACATTGTCTTCATACACGATCAATACATCATCAATAATAATGATATCCCCATTCGCTCCGGTGGCATTAGAAATTTCCAGTTCATAGTTTCCACCACTGGTCAGGTTGGCACTGCCAATCGAGATCCATTCATCACAGCGTTTGGTTGGATCAAAATCGTCCCAAATTCCGTCGCCATCAAAATCTCTATCACACGTTCCATTGCCCACAACTTCGGGACCGTAAAAATCAAGTGTGGTAGAGAACACTGTATTACCAGTGTCGGCCGAGGTCAGAACCACCGGAACCGAGTCACTTTTAGATCCTAGACTCCAGGGAACAAACATCCACAGCGTATGGTTGCCGTCATTTTCCGCAGTAAAACTTAAGGTGGCCGTGGCCGAGGGGGACGATGCCGCGGTGGTACTGGTATAGTTTAAATCATTTTCTCCTGCATCATTACCATTGCCCTTTGTATTCACGTACGTCCAATTCGGTACATACGACCATTGCGAGGCACTCTCGTCAATCCAAGTAATCCAATCAAAAGCGGGATGGGCGTCAATAAATGATTCTGGATCTTGATAGTAGAGGCCAACGCTATCCTGCGAAGACAACACGCTTGAAGCCCAATATCCTGCATTATACGGATCCGGATGATCTGGCTCACGAATTTCAAAATGAAGATGACAGGCCCAGGTGCTATTGCCGTTATTATCGATGCCTCCGATGCTGCCGATGACTTCATTGGTACCTACCGAATCACCGAACGATTCGAACACTTCGACGAACACATCATCGGCATGCCCATATTGCGATGTCGTATAATCTGCTGCAAAATCACCGTCGTAGGGTGGATAGTTATGAGTAATGGCCAGGGACCCCCAGTCAGCCGTTGAGGCATCTTGCACACAACCAGCGGCTGTTGTAGTAAAACGATCATCGGCCGTATCTGCGTCATCCGGTCCCGTGACTTGATTGACATCACAATCATAACCCGCATCATAGGCACCGTTTAAATCAACGCCCGGATGGTAGAGGTTACCGGAAACAGAAGTACTGGCTGCTGCAGGGAAACCCATAAACAAATCGCCGCGATTAATTACCGTCATCGGATCAGAAAAACCTTGGTAGGCTGTCTCATCTTCCACATCACAGGTGGTATAACTTACCGTAGTAGCTTGGGCGGCTGGCACCACGGATTGCAATACGGCTTGCGAGATGGACAGTTTGTTTGCCTGTCGAATACGTTTGAGCAGCCGCTGATCAGTTTTATTCAATTTAAAAGAAATGCCTGAAACACCACCCAGCTGTTGAAATTGCGCTCGGTTTGATCCGGGATTTTTTTGCAGACGTTGTTTATCAATGAAGCAGGGTTTGGCTGCACTGCAGATGCCATCATACAATATCGTTTCTAATGTTTTAATCGGTAAATCTCCTCGCGCCATGGCTTCGTATAACAAGCCTCTGGCTAGGGCAGTTTCCGGGTTCCCCGTAGTCGGATACTTTTCGGCCATTTTTCTGGAAAACTTGGCCGCTTGGTCAGGATGTTGAAATTGAATAGCGGCTCGACTGGCTTGCTTCAACGCCAATTCTCCCATCACAGCGTTATTCACTACGGTACTGCCATACTGTTGTTCGGCGGTTTGGTATTCGGCCAGAGCGCTGTCGTAATTCTTCAGCTGCAGGTACATATCTCCATTCCACACATGCATTAACCCGGCCACGGGTGGTTCGGCGGCAATTAGTCGTGCCGTGATTTCAAGCGCCGGAGCAATATTGTATTGACGACGGTAGATATTGATCTGTCCAGAAATAGCGGCCCAGCGGTGCCGGTGGGATCCGGATTGTTCTAGATCGGCAAATAATTTAATGGCTTCGTCAAAATTATCTTCGGCGCTGGCGGCCCGGGCCAACATTAACTGTTGATCCAATTCTGAAAGTGTTGGTGCCGAAAATGTCACCGCTTCGCTCTGTGGCTCGGTCGGTGGCAGAGTAGGAGTTTGTGAGGTAAAGACACTCAACAGGCCAACACCTACGATGACAAGCAGGGCTCTCATATTAACACCCGCTCCCAATACAAATCTCGCCGTCTGACGTAATATCGCCTGTTACTTCAATGTGGCCATCTTTATAGACCACAAAGGCATCGGACAAGCTGGCCGAAGATGATCCATTACCAATCACAAATAGTGGATCAGTGTTGTTCCAAGCCGTGCTGGAATAGGCCGTGTTCGCTTCATTATAGCGTCCGATGACCAGTGATCCATATGATTGAGCGGTGGTGTATCGTCCCAACGCAGTGGAGAAGTTCGCACTAGCCGTGGTGTTATCGCCCAGCGCGGTAGAGTAATTAGCACTGGCAATCGTACCGTTGCCCAGGGCGGTAGAACCTGTACCACTAGCCACAGTATTAGATCCCAACGCAATCGAATCGCTACCGCTAGCGGTGGCGTTGCCTCCGACAGCAAGCGCAGAAATACCGCTGGCCGTTGAGCCGCTACCCAGCGCAGTTGAGTAGACACCACTGGCTGTGGTTTGATCGCCTAAAGCCACCGCCCAATCACCGCTGGCAGTGCTATTGGTGCTGGCATAATGATCAGATTTGATCGTTCCAGAAGAATAGATATCACCAACCACTTCTAATGGATAACCTGGGTTAGCAGTGCCAATGCCGACATTGCCAGAGTTGAACCATTGATTGGTGAGATTAAACTGCAAGCGGTTATCCACACCATAAAACAGAGACAAGAGATTGTCGGCAGCATTGTTGGTCACAACAAAATCCCGCTCGGGGTTGGACAAACGCAATTGGGCGTACTGGTTAGCTCCGGTGGTCTTGACCTGCGCTGTCACTGATGAAGCATCCTGTAGGTCAAGCTTGTAACCTGGACTGGTAGTGCCGATACCGACATTACCCGAGTTGAACCATTGATTCGTTAAATCGAATTGCAAGCGGTTATCCACACCATAAAACAGAGACAAGAGATTGTCGGCAGCATTGTTGGTCACAACAAAATCCCGCTCGG
>CAYZUI010000138.1:0-7875 GCA_964481945.1 uncultured Gammaproteobacteria bacterium | reverse complement strand
GACCATGTTTTTGCAATTCAACAATGACCTTCAAATTGGCTTGGGCACTTTGCAAACTTAAGCCTTCAATTTGAGCAGAGCGTTCGACTGCTTTTAGAATTACTGCTTTATCAAGCACCTCTTTTTTGCTGGGTTTTCTAACTGGTTTCATGACTTAATGGTAGCAGAAAACTACTTAATTTTCAAGAGAAACCGCCAAACAAAGATACAAGTTTACCTGAATAATAGCTAGAGGTAGTGAATTGTGAGCTTTGTTGGCCATTAACGACTTGGGTTGCCAAGCATAGTCATTCGCGACTGGAAAATTGGTAATTAGAACTACCGCTACTTTGTTCAAATTATTTAATCTGTTTCAATTGCGCCCGGTAGAACGCCGCTGCTTCCTCGGGGCGGTACGGGGTTGATAATTAACCCTGACCCGATTTCCACTCCAGCCCAAGCCGTGCCGCGCGGGATGAGCTTCATGTAAAGATGCTGATCGGGGTCATCAATCAACTGATGAAAATAGTAGTTATACGGCAGCAACAGCTTATGATTAATCGTAAACAGCAATCGTTTCATGATGTGAGCCCAGGAAGTACGTTCAGCTCGGTTGAGCAAGGTAATGTTGTCACGATGCCGCTTCGGTAAAATCCATACCTCATAATTGTGCATCGAAGCATAAGGACAAAAAGCCACCACATTCTTATCTTCCCACACAAACCGGCGAGAGGATCGTTCTTGAGTGATGACGTGGCAATAAATGCAGGTGCCGTGTTTGGCTCGATAGGCTTGGGTGCGCAGAGATTTGTCTAAGATATGCGGTGGAACGAACTCGGTGGCAAAGATTTGTGAATGAGCATGACACAGTGAAGCCCCGGCTCGACCGCCGGAGTTTTTAAAAATCAACACGTAATGCAGCCGGTGGTTTTTGGTTAAGGCCGCGGTACGTTGGGCGTAGACAGACAAAATGTCGGCCACATGGTTGGTGGGCAGGTCTTCCAGATGCACATTCGGATTCGGCGTTTCAATAACCACTTCATGTTCACCGTAGGCTTTTGGATTGTCTAAGGTGACAGCCGGAAACTTATTGGGGACAACATACACTTGCCACCGGCGTTTTGTTCCAACCATAGCCAGGGGACGTGAACTATTAATGTTCTGTGGGGAAAACGGACTGTCCTCTGGTCGAATCAACGGGCAGGCTTCACTGGGTACGGCCGTCTGGTGTGGTCGACCGCGGCGCAGCGGCGCTACCAAGACGTATTTTTCTTGAATATAGTCTTTACGCAGTTCAGGCTTCTGTGTAGACATTTTTGGTAGGATCAATGAGAAAGCCAGCTAAATCTTTTTTTCCGATCAGTACTGGGTAAAGCAGTATTTTTCGATCAACGATACTGGCAATCGTCGAGATATGTTTACCCCTTAAGTGCAGGTGCAAACGCACGTATGGGCGGACACTAATACCGTTCGTAGCGGGAATAACCCTGACATCATAGAGATCCGGAATTTGTTTTTTTAATTTTGGAGTAATGTGGTGCGTAATATGTTCACGAACCTGTTGGAAGTTTTTTTTAGTAAGGTTGAGCTTGGGCATGAGGCGTTGAAAGTCACTATAGACATGGAACAAACCTAACTTTTTCGCTATCGAAACATCAATGGCGGTGGTTCTGGCGCCGGTATCGATTTTCGCTTTACGGCGAACAAAGGCTTTGCTTTCCGGAATAAAGACTTTGACCTCTTCCTCGAGGCCGATAATAGGTCGTCGCATAGGCTACATCATACCACGGGTTGGGTTGATATAGAACCCGCCTAAATCCTTTCGGCCGATACTGATTGGGTAAGATGTTTTATCATCCAAGGCAACGGCCACGAGGGTGGTCAAACGTTTGCCGCCAAGCGTGAGCGTCAGGCGAAGTTTTGGTCGGATCATGTACTGTCCGCTGGATCGCACCGCCGCCACGTCTACCCAATCGGGATGGAGTGCCGTAATGCTGGTGCGAAAAGCCTCTCCCGCAGCCTGCGCGCGAGCTGCCGCCACGCTGTTGGGTAGATTCAACTTGGCTAGCGCAGCCAGCGCTTCCGCAAAACCAAGTTTAAGCGCTAGACTTTTTGTGATGGTGGTCGAGGCTAGCCCGGTGTCAATGAGGGTGCGTAACGGTAGCTCTTCGCCAGTTTTACTCAACACCGACACGGTTTCGAATACTCCCAGCACGGTATAGTGGTCATCTTTTGTGCCAAACAGCTGTTTACAGACACTCAAACCTTGCGTTGCACTGGTAATAGTCAAACCAGCCACTCGTTCGAGGCGATCCCGTAAAGGGAGGCGGTTAGCATTTTGAATTTCTAACCCGGGATGTCCGTTCACTTCCAGAATCATTGGACCATGCTCTTTATCCAGTACGATATCCACGCCTGCATATCCCAGCCCAATGGCTCGACTAGCCTCGATGCCAGTAAGTAAAATAGTGTCCCAGTCGGGAATCTGGATGCCACGCAACGTTGTCCCAAAGTCTGGGTGCACAGGCACATCACCCAACTCTTTGGATACCGCATAGGTCGTTACACCGGTCGTCAGGTCGATGCCCACTCCTAAACCGCCAATGTGTAAATTCGCCTTGCCTTGCGAAGCTTGGGTCGGTAGCCGGAGCATGGCCATCACTGGTACAGAATTAAACACAATAATGCGGATATCCGGTACACCTTGATAGCTGACATGCTTAAACTCTTCTGACAGACGCAAGCGCTCCTCAAAATAGACGATATCCGGGACGTTTGATAGTGAATAGTTACCATCCAGAATGTTACTGCAATGGCGAATGAGATCGGTGACGCCGTACGTTTCTTCCCCAGTACTGATCCACCGTCCTTGTTTATCTTTTCCGTAGAGCACAATGATGCCGCCGCCACCTAAACCAAGATTCGGCTTTACCACCACGCTGCTCGGTAAACTAGACCAATCAAACTGAAACAGCTCTTTACGGGTGCGGATGACCCCATACAACCGAGCAGTGGGTAAGTTCGCGGCCAGCAACTTTTCTTTTGTCGCTAGTTTATTGTTAGCCGTTTTTATAGCTCGGCTGGTGTTGTATGGCCGAATGAACGACAAGTTTCGCGCATTCATGCCCAGTATCGCTTGGGCTCGGGTAAACCAGGTTGGCATTATGGTTTAGGGTTAGACTTCAGTAACTTACGAAAGCGAAAGTACTCAATGACCCGCAAGCTAGAGAACCGGCCCAAAACGATATTGACAACGATGGTGAGCACAACTACTTCTGGGTAACCTAAGATAAGTGTCGTAAACTCCTCCCAGGTAACCACCAGGTAACTGATAATCGCTAAAGCTAACGTTTCCGCAGTCAGAATAATAGCTTGACGGTTACCTTGTTCAATTTGGACTTCGACAAATTTTTCTGTAAGAATCATCATGACCAATATTGGAAAAATGGATAATCCCAACACATCAGTTTCATCAAAGTAGGCGGAGACGAGTAAAAGGCCAAAGATGGTGAAACCAACCGCGGTCAGCACAATCGCCATGCGCGGCAAGTAGAGAATACGTAAACGCCGGGCCGCAATGCGGGCTAACGTGGCTGCAGCTAAAAGTACTAAGAATATGAGCACGCCGTAGCGTAGTCCAGTGATAATAAATGACAGGGTCATGATGGATGGCACATAGATGCCAAAGGCTTTCACTCCCACAATTTGTCGGCCAAAAGAAATGAGCGTGGCTACAATGGGCAACATTAACAACAGAAAAATCGTGTCTTGGTTTACTCCTTTATTCACGAGATAGTTAATGGCGTAAGATAAGAAATTGAATGGACCAATTTTTTCCAGGGCCCGTTGACTGTGTTGACCAATCAGTTGGTAAGGAACCGACTGGCTATTCAACTGTTCGGTCAGTTTATCCACCGCCGGATTAGCCAACACCGGTTCCAGGGCCGGAGCGGTAGTGAGCATGACATATTGGGGAACGAGGGTGTTGTAGGTAGTTTGCGCAATTCGTCCTAACGCCCCACTGCCTGGGTTCTCACTAATGTGCACAATGGCTTTTTGGGCAAAGCTAATATTACCAGCCGGGTTGGCAGAGCCGCTGCTACTTAAAATTTGTCCCACTTCGGTGAGGGCGTTCAGGCCGATGCTTTGCTCCGTCCAGATCACCACGACCTTAGCTTGAGACAGGTCGGTTTCTGAAGAAACCAACTGTTCGGCGATGTTTCTGGATAAAACGTAATCTAGGTTTGAACCATTCTGTGGACGAACAACAACCAGTAACGTACCGCTGCGTTGAGCATACTGTCGGTAATAACGCAGCTGGTCGCGCGACACAGAGTCATCGGCAATGAGCAAAACAACATCTTCAGCCACGGATACTAAGAGTGCATCCCGCGAGGTTTGCTCGCCACTGACCGCTGTCAACTTCACCTTATATGTACCGGGCTGGGCATAGATGTGTGAAGCGTCGATACCGGTAAACGTTTGCCCGTCACCAAAGTCCCACGTGTAGGTAATGGGCTGGTCACTAGGTGCGCTTGAGGCCGAGGCGTTGAAGAGCACGTTGCGTCCAACAGCCACATTTTTATCGGCGCCAGCTTCGGCTACTAAAGACACTACTTCAGCCACCGGCTCATCAGCTACCACTGTGCTGTCAGCCGGAACGTCCTGGGCCAAAACAACGGGAGCGAATAAGAGCAGGCTACAGATTATCCAAGGGCGCATAGTGTTGGGCGGTTAACGCAATGGCTAAAGCATCGGCGGCATCATCGGGTTTTGGTATCCGGGTGAGTTTAAAGATTGTTTTCACCATGTATTGTATTTGTTGTTTGTCGGCTCGGCCATAACCAGTGACGGATTGTTTCACTTGCAGCGGGGTTACTTCTGTCAGCGGAATGTGGTGTTTGGCTAATGTCATGATAATGATACCACGGGCCTGACCCACGTCGATGGCCGTTGTCACATTGCGAGCGAAGAACAACTTTTCACAACCAGCTTGAGCAACCTTGTACCGCTTCAGTAATTTGTTTAACTGATTTGATAAATCTAGTAAGCGTTGACCGATCGCCTGTTTAGGAGTGGTGTGCAATACGCCGTACTCTAAGACGGTTTGACCTTCGACTACGCCATACCCAGTGTTCGCTAGGCCAGGGTCGAACCCGATGGTAATGTTAGAGCTGGGCATTATGGGTGATATCCACCACGTCTTCGTTGTCTTCTAACTCCTCAAGTAGTTGAGCAAATTTATCTTGAGCGTCGGCATCAGGTAGGGTTATTTTGTAGAGCTCCGGCTGTTTAAAAATATAACGTACCGAACCAGGACCACCCAAGTTGCCGCCATACGTACTCAACGTGGATTTCATAAAACTGGCCGTTCGGTTAGTATTATCTGTGGCACAACGCACCAGTAAGGCCACACCACCGGGTCCGTAACATTCATACGTGACTTCTTCAATCTGTTGACCGGGCAATTCACCGGCTCCTCGCAAGATGGCTCGCTCAATAACATCTTTGGTCATATTGGCCGTCCTAGCAGTATCTATGGCCAAGCGCAAGCTCGGATTCATCTCTGGATCCTTGCCTTTCTTGGCCGCAATGCTAATATTTTTTGAGAGCTTAGTGAACAAGGCACCACGTTTGGCATCGGCAGCGCCTTTCGAGCGTTTGATAGTAGCCCATTTGGAATGGCCGGACATAAAAATCATCGCTATCCTACTGAATTTATCCACTAAAGTCAACTCGTTATGCTAGATGAACGCAATATGCTCGGTTCAATTGATATGCTGGCCAAGCAGGTCCAACATGCCTGGGAAGCCACCAAAACAGTACAATTACCGGCCGGAGTAGAGAGTTGTGCACAGGTCGTATTGTTTGGTATGGGGGGGTCGGCCTTGGGCATGGATGTAGCCCGCGCCGTCTACGGCAGTACAGCCACTGTTCCATTGTTGATCGTTAATGACTATATTGTTCCTGGGTACGTTTCGGCCAACACGTTCGCCGTGTTATCGAGTTACTCCGGTACTACGGAAGAAACGTTGACTGCTGCCAAGATCATTCAGAGTCGCACCAAGCTAGTGGCCGCGGTAACGACAGGTGGAGAGTTGGCTAAGCTTCCTGGCTACGTTATTGAACCGACCTACAATCCGTGTGGTCAGCCACGCATCGCGGTTGGTTACGCTATTATCGGAATCATTCGTTTGTTGCAACGGGCCGGGGTTATTCAAGTCAGCGATGCGGAAATTGATGATGTCAGTCACTTTATGGATGGCAACCGAGAACTATTACGTGATGCTGCTCAAGCCACAGCCAAGCGCTGTGCAGATAAACTCGTACTGTTTGTCGGCAGCGAACATTTGTTGGGTAATGTGCACGTGATGACAAATCAGACCAACGAGAATGGTAAACATTTTGCTTGTTACTTCCCGATCCCCGAGCTGAACCACCATTTACTGGAGGGGTTGGGTAACCCACCAGCTGCCAAACAACTACATATTGTTTTTGTTGAATCGCAGTTATATCACGAGCGAGTACAAAAACGGTACGAAATTACGAAACGAGTACTAGACCAACAAGGCATTACGTACGAAAGTTTTTTACCAGCCGCAGCCACACCGCTCCAGCAAGCTTTTGAAGTACTCCAGTGGGGTAGCTACGCCAGTTTCTACATTGCCGCTGCGCACGGAGTTGATCCCTCGCCGATACCGTGGGTAGACTACTTCAAACATGCCTTGGCTAAATAAGTACACCGAAATAATCCTCGTTGGCATTGTCAGCGGGGTGGTATTTGGTTTTTATCAGGCCATTCCCACCTTTCCTGATCCGGATTCGTTTTATCATGCTCGGCTGACTGCTCTGATGGTTCAGCACGGTGTGTTGAGTGAATTTCCGTGGTTGCCGTTTACGACATTGGGCGAAGTGTTTACCGATCACCACTTGCTTTACCACATTTTACTTATGCCATTTGTAGGTACGCTTGGCCCGTTGGTCGGGGTAAAAGTAGCTCAAGCCATTATTGCCGCAACCTTCACCATAGTGTGTTACGGTATATTAAAACATTGGAAAATTCCCTATGCCGGAATAGCCATCATTGCTTTGTATAGTGTCTACCCAATGTTAGTGCGCATCAATTTAGTGAAAGCGTCAGCCTTGGCCTTACTCCTATTTTTGGTTTTATTAGTTACGTTGCCGGAACGGCGCTACCTGGCCGCCGGTATCATTACCCTGCTCTATACCATGACCCATGGCGGTTTTTTATTAGCCATATTGGTAGCCGTGGTGGTGTGGTGTGCGCAGCTCATTACAAAATCAGAAAGAAAACCAACTGGGCTGGTGCTAGTGTGTGTCGCAACGCTGGTGGGTATTGTTGCGAACCCATATTTTCCAGCGAACCTGCCATTCTTATGGGCACAATTTTTTCAAATTGGAGTAGTCAATTATCAGGAAGTAATTGAAGTCGGTGCTGAGTGGTATCCGTTTAGTTTGCCCGATCTGATCGCTGTATTGAGTTTGTTACTACTCGGTCTGGTGGTGGCCGGTGTGTTGGCGGTGCGTCGTTACCAGACGATGTTAGCCGACGTCCGAATAATCAGTTTAACGTTTTTGTTTGTACCATTGTTGTTATTAACCCTGCGGTCGCGGCGTTTTGTTGAGTATCTGGTACCGGTATTATGGCTCTTGGTGTGTGTGGTGGTATTGCCGGCCTGGCAACGGGGCGACATTCAACAACTCTGGCGAACACACTTAAAGCCATTAGGCAGGTGGGCCACGGTACTGAAAGTCTACCTCCTGCTCGCCATCCTATTTGGTCTACTGCGTTCGTATAGCGCCGTCATCGGTGAGTTTGCAGCCCAGGAACCGCTGCAACGTTATGCGGCGGCAGGTACGTATCTCCGTGATCAC
>CAYZUI010000137.1:0-3575 GCA_964481945.1 uncultured Gammaproteobacteria bacterium | reverse complement strand
TCACAGAATCATGGCTTCGCGGTGCGTGAAGCCACCTTACCGCGAGATTGGCGGGGATCTTTTTGGAATGCCAATGATCAATCGGTTGAAGGCATTCGACATCGCACCAAGCCATGGTGGTCGGTCCAATTCCACCCAGAAGCCACCCCAGGGCCAAGCGATGCCAATAGCTTATTCGATGAGTTTGTGCAGACCTTATGAAACGCCTACCCAAAAAAATTCTAATTCTCGGCTCGGGTGGCTTACGCATTGGCCAAGCCGGTGAGTTTGATTACTCCGGTTCACAAGCCATTAAAGCCTGCAAAGAAGAGGGGATCAGGACCATCCTGATCAACCCCAATATTGCCACGGTGCAAACCGACCCAGATATGGCCGATGTGATTTACTTTTTACCGTTGACGCCAGAATTTGTGGAGCGGGTGATCGCCAAAGAAAAACCGGATGCCATTGCTTTAAGTTTCGGTGGGCAAACCGCCCTCAATGTCGGCTTAGCCCTCGAAGATCAGGGTGTCTTGAAACGGTACGGCGTGAAGGTATTAGGCACTTCGACTACCAGCATTCGTTTAACGGAGGATAGAGATTTATTTGCTAAAGCCTTACGGGCTATTCAGGTTGATGTGGCAAAAAGTGTGGCGGTAACCACAGTCGAGCAAGCTAAACGCGCGGCTAAAAAAATCGGTTATCCAGTCATGATTCGATCAGCCTATGCCCTGGGCGGAGAAGGCTCTGCCAAAATTAAAAATCAGCCACAACTGGTACGTCGCGCCGGTGAAGCCCTAGCCAACGTTCCCCAAGTGCTTATTGAGGAATATCTTGGTGGTTGGAAGGAGATCGAATACGAAGTGGTGCGAGACAGCGTGGATAATTGTATCACGGTGTGCAACATGGAAAATTTTGATCCCATGGGTATTCACACCGGTGAAAGTATTGTCGTGGCCCCCTCACAAACGTTATCTAATCGTGAATATCATTTATTACGTTCCATCGCTCAACAAGTAGTGCGCCATTTAGGTATTGTCGGAGAATGCAAT
Source organism: uncultured Gammaproteobacteria bacterium (assembly GCA_964481945.1). Classification (GTDB taxonomy): domain Bacteria; phylum Patescibacteriota; class Patescibacteriia; order UBA9570; family UBA9570; genus UBA9570. Next base: position 2,544 of record CAYZUI010000137.1, on the reverse strand, counting down.
ATTCAATATGCCTTAGACCCCAAGTCTCTGCGCTATCGGGTCATTGAGGTCAATGCGCGCTTATCGCGTAGTTCGGCGCTGGCTTCAAAAGCCACTGGCTATCCTTTGGCCTTTGTAGCCGCCAAACTGGCTCTCGGCTATAGCTTGTTGGAATTACAAAATTCAGTGACCAAATCCACTACCAGCTGCTTCGAGCCGGCCTTAGATTATGTGGCCGTGAAAATACCCCGCTGGGATCTGAAAAAATTTAAGCAAGCCGACCACACCATTTCCACTGAAATGAAATCGGTTGGGGAAGTGATGGCCATCGGAAAAACCTTTACGGAAGCGCTGCAAAAGGGTATTCGCATGCTCGGCACCGACGATGCTGGTTTAGTGGCCAATAGCCGGACCCTGAAGAATTATATGGCCGACATCACCTTGCCGACGGATCGCCGTCTGCTGGCCTTAGCGGCTGCATTAGGGGATGGCGTGTCGGTGAAACGTTTGCACACGCTCACCAACATTGATCCCTGGTTCCTGCACCAAATGCAGCGGATTGTGCAAGCCAGTCGCAGTAAAGCACCTTTAAGCAAAGACCATCTCATCGAATTAAAGAAATTAGGTTTCTCTGATCAACAAATTGCCCGGCTCTATCACAAGACTGAACCACAGATTAGACACTTACGAAAAAAATATCACGTTCTACCGGTGGTGAAGCAGATCGACACCTTGGCGGGGGAATATCCGGCCCAAACCAATTATCTCTACTTTACCTATCACGGCACGGAGCCTGATGTTGCCAGAACCAAACGAGGCGTGATCGTGTTAGGCAGCGGCCCGTATCGCATTGGTTCAAGCGTCGAATTTGATTGGTGCTGTGTGCAGGCCGTCAAAACCATCCGCCAGGCCAAGCGGCCTAGCATTATGGTGAACTGTAACCCCGAAACTGTGTCTACCGATTACGATATTTCTGATCGTCTGTATTTTGAAGAACTGACCCTCGAACGCACTCTTGATATCGTTGACTTTGAACGACCAACCGGCGTTATTGTGGCCATGGGTGGCCAGACCCCAAATAATTTAGCCATGGATCTGGAGGCCGCGCACGTCCCGATTCTTGGTACCTCGCCGCATGATATTGATCGCGCGGAAAACCGTTATCGTTTCTCGCAATTACTGGATCAAATTGGTTTAGATCAACCGGTTTGGAAGGAAGTCACTACACTGGCCGCCGCTACTCAATTTGCCAAGCAGGTTGGCTATCCGGTTTTAATTCGGCCATCCTATGTGCTGTCTGGTGCCGCCATGAACGTGGCCTTTTCAGCCGAGCACCTGACCCATTACCTCGAACAGGCTGCTGAAGTGTCCAGCAAATATCCAGCGGTCATTTCGAAATTTATTCAGAACGCTCGCGAGATTGAATTTGATGGTGTGGCCAATCATGGTGAGCTGACGGTCTATGCCATGACCGAGCACATTGAAAATGCCGGAGTCCATTCTGGAGACGCCCATGCCGTGTTTCCACCCCAACGCACCTACCTGGAAACCATTCGTCGCACCAAACAACGCATGCGCCAAGTGGTCAAAGCCTTGAATATCACCGGACCATTTAATATTCAGTTTCTGGCCAAAGAAAATCAGATCAAGATCATCGAATTAAATTTGCGCGCCTCGCGGAGCTTTCCGTTTGTGTCAAAATCGGCCAAGATTAATTTTGCCGCCATCGCTACCCAAGTAATGTTGGGCCAATCCGTCCAGGTCGATTTTAAGCGCTTCGATTTAGATTATGTCACCGTCAAAGCTCCGCAATTTTCTTACAGCCGCATTAAGGGAGCTGATCCTGTCTTATACGTTGAAATGGGCTCAACCGGCGAAGTGGCGGCCTTTGGCGATGGTTATCAAGAAGCCGTGCTGAAGGCGATGTTAGCGGCGGGGTATACCATCCCACAGCGCAAACGCCTGTTACTGTCCGTTGGGCAAGATGTGCATAAGGCGAAGCTACTCCCGTTCATAAAAAAATTGAAGCAGCATGACTTTGTCATCTATACTACTGAAGGAACTGCAAAATTCTACCGCAAGAACGGTTTAGCGGTTAAAGTAGTAAAAAAGGGTCGGCCGGTCTTGAAACTGATTGAAGAGAAGACGATTGACTGTGTCATTAATATCCCACGACAATACAGTCATCAAGAATTAACCGATGGCTATCGCATGCGCCGAGCCGCCGTGGATTGGCACATTCCATTGATTAGCAACGTGCAAATTGCTAAGATGTATATCAATTCAGTGTGCAACCTGAAGTTTGAAGATTTGTTAATAAAAGCCTGGCATGAATACTAATCTGCGTCATATCATCAGTACAGAAATCTTCACCCGACCCTGGCTGGAACAAGTGTTTCGTCGAGCCGAACAGTTTATTCAAGAAGGTTTTGTCCACACCCTGCCAAACCAAATCATTGCCACCTGTTTCTTTGAGCCTTCCACTCGTACCCGCCTGTCCTTTACCAGCGCCGCCTATCAGCTGGGCGCCAATGTGCTTGGCTTTGCCGATTCCACCAGCACCTC
>CAYZUI010000136.1:0-9676 GCA_964481945.1 uncultured Gammaproteobacteria bacterium | reverse complement strand
CTTTCAGGAGTGGGGAAGAAAAAATAACCCCACACTTTATGTGTGTGGGTTACTTGCTCACCAAATAGGCCACCAAACCAATAACGAAGACGAGTACGACCGCGGCGACAAAGCCGAGGGCGATCATCATGGTTAGGCTCATGCCTGGGCGATTGAAAAGTTTCATAGGATTAGTATAGCACATTATTTCTTAGTGATGTACTTCCACAAAGCCACAATGGTCAAAACCAATGCGATAGTTACGAGTAAGTAGGTTACCCAGGCAAATAACATCATGCCTGATCCACCTGCTCCACCCATCATGCCATAATTCATCATAGGTACAGTATACCACCAAAGTACTCCTTATACTATAGAAAAATGTTTAGCACCTTATTCCCCTAAGCGTTCACGAATCTTAGCCACGACATCCTGTATTTTCCAATCTGACTTCACTAAATATAATGACGGCTCAAGTTCTGCCATATCCTGATTACGTTGCTCATCGGCCGAAGTGAGGTTAGTCAGAAAAATAACCGGCACTGTTTTTCCATAGTCATTGGTGTTACGCAATTGTCGCAACAGGGTAATGCCATCCATTTTTGGCATAACAATATCCAACAAAATCAAATCCGGGTGATCTGTGATTGCGGCTGCTAAGCCAGTGACACCGTTTTTGGCTTCAGAAACATCAAACCCTTCACGAGTCAGTTTATCGCGCAGCGCTCGACGCAGGGGCGATTCATCTTCAACTATTAATATAGTTCGGTTCTGTTTCATAATAAATTGGTAAATATTTATTTATTAACCGGCTATGAGACCTTTGTTGCCTTTTTTTTGTGTCATACCAATGAGTGGTAGTGTGACAAAAAATGTTGTGCCTTGGTTTTCTATTGATGTGAACCAAACTCGGCCATGAGCTTGCTCGACGATATTTTTTACCACATACAGACCAAGCCCAGTACCATCAGTTTCCTTTTCTATGGCATTATCGGCTCGAAACAGTTTGGTGAAAACATTAGCCTGCTGTGATGCGGGAATGCCATAGCCAGTATCGCTAACAGAAATACAAACACCATCTTTCTGTTTGTCTTTCATGGTTGTGATAATTTTCACAGTTACTTTACCTTCTGGTGGGGTATACTTCACAGCGTTAGAGATAAGATTTTGAAAAACGATCCGGATAAGCTTTGGATCAACCTTCATTATAGGTACATCGTCATGATAGGTTTCAGTAACGGTTAGGTGTTTTCCGGTGATAACCGGTAATTGTTCAAACACTACACTAGTTGCGATCTCGGCAATATCGGTTAGTTGTGGATCAATCGCGAATGTCCCCAGATCGATTCTGGAGACATTAAGTAAGGCGTTGACCAACTCCACCATGCGTTGATTACTGCGATAGATTTCATCTAGATATTTCTTTTGTTCTGGGGTTATTGCTCCAGCGTTCCCATCCATAAGCATTTCTGTGTACCAGTTTACAGCGGAAAGTGGGGTACGCAATTGGTGTGAAGCCAGTGACACAAATTCCGTTTTGGCTTTGTCGATTTCCATTTCTTTTGTCATATCTCTTTCTATGCCAACAAAAAAGGCTGGGTTCCCATTTTTATCCAAAATGGGTGACACGTTCATAGATGCTTGATATACATCTCCGTTTTTTCGTTTATTGTTAATTTGGCCAGAAAAATTCTTTTTATCTATCTTAATTGTTTTCCACATCTGTTCATAAAACTCATTAGACATTTGTTTACCCCAAAGCGAAGGTCGCTGACCGATCATTTCTTTTTTTGAATAGCCAGTTAGTTTTTCGGCAGCTTCATTTACATATAAAATGATTCCGTCTAGATTTGTAATAGTCACATGGTCAAAGGATTTATCAAGTGCTGCGGCTTGCAGATCGATTTTCTGTATTTGTTTAAAAATCACTGTCCTATATACAACCAACAGTAGAACGGATAATAACAAAATATTAGTGATGATTGTAATGATAAGAACGATCTGAGTTTGTTTAGTTTGATTGTTAACGTCGTCCAATCTATAATAGACCTCAATAACTCCGGAAGGAATGTCTTCGTCCTTAAAAATAACCGGAACATATACCTCTAGTAGTTGCTCATAACCCTGTTCTGTTCTATTCTCCGGCTTAACTTTTTGCCCAATTTCTGCAATGATCTCTCCTTTTAGCGCCTCTTGGTATTGCTCATTGTCTGGAAAACGCTGCCCGATAATTGACTGATCATCGGAATAAATGACTTTACCAGAATAATCCCAAACTTTAATTCTAATGATTTCTGTAGTTTTAATTCCATTGTAAAAACTATTAAAAACATTTTCTACATGAGTCGGATCCTTTAAAGAAAAATCCTGAGGTTGTAAATCATTGATTTCGGATTGGAGTGCGTCTCTCACAGCCAGTTTAGAGCGATTAATAAAAGAAGTCCTGATAAATTTATTAGCAGTCAATATGATCACGATGGCCGAGACAGCAAAAACGATGCCGGTCAGGACCAACCATTTATTGAGAATTGGATGCCTAGTAAACATTAAGACTACCTGGTCACACTAATCGTGGCGCCTTGTTCTTCGAATTGAGCTTCGACGGTAATGCGACCATTGGCTGATTTTTTTATCAGATAGCCAGCGCCATTAGCATTGGTTTTTTGAGGTTCATTGGGAATAGAGGTAATATATTTTTCATTAAGAGTCAGCACTGAAAGATCTACTAAACCAGTGCATGTTCCCCCACTGGCGCAGATTTCCGTTAGAGTTGTGGTAATGCCAGTTGGCAAAGTACCGTTGTTATCTATCGTGTATTGGTAGACTGCATTTAATATCGTATTCACGTCAGCCTTACGTTGCCCGTTTCTTGTATCACCCAGTTGCTTATTTGGATTAACGGCTAAAATTACAATGCCTGCTAAAATAGCAATGGCAGCCACCACCAATAATATCTCCAATAGAGTAAAGCCCCCCCCTTAGTTACTGTAGATAGCTTTTTCATAATAATAGTAGAGTGTAACACAAATTTTAATAATCTGCAACTTCCTGCCATGAAGTTACTACGATCGCAGGACTAATCTGATTAATTGTGATAGATATTTTTCGAGTGATGGCACCAACTACACCTGAAGCAATAATGGTACGGTTTTGCCCACCTGTGTTGGTTACCGTATAACTACACGTGCCTTGACCAAGGGTTAAACTTCCGCTCCCCGTAAAAGGTGTTGAATTTTTAATCTGCTGCATGGCTTCTTCGGCGCAAGCATTGGCCAGAGCTTTGGTTTGATTTGATTGTTCTACTACAAAACTGGTTCGTGCCGAGCCAAGCCCAAGTAAAATGAGAGAAGTTGTAATGGCAACACCAACCGCTGCGACCACCAAAATGCTCAGTAAGGTAATGTAGCCGGTCGGTAAACTATGGCTGGCGTAAGGTTGCACTAGCATAAAATGTTTTACTAAAGTTATATTCGTTTCGACCAGTAGGATTGACATGGGTCAGAGTGAATGAAATACGCACCGTTCCGGGTGTACTGGGACGAGATAAGTTCTGAAAAGTCAGGGCTGATGCCGTAACCCGAGAGTTGGTGAGTGCCACAGCCGAACCAGCGCCTTCGGTTATACGAATCACACCACTAGCCAGATCAAATACCGTCGGATCGCTCACAACGGTTACTACATCAAGGGTCAGTGATGAGGCACTTGTTCCCACCGCCGGCGAAGTAACCGCTTCGGCATTACGTGCGGTTTGCGTAATAAGTTGCATGACTTGCAAACCCTGCTGCTCTACTTCAGCAATGGTTTGATTTTTGATTCGCGCTTCCAACAACATAAAGAGAAAACCCGAAGTAGCCAATAGTATGATGGCAGTAATGCTAACATAGAGCAGTAATTCGACGAGGGTGAAGCCGGAGTGAGTTTGCAGTTTCATATATTATGGGGTGATGACTTGAAGTTCTTCGATATCCGACCCAGATGCGACATACACTTTATCCGAGCTGGTTTCGTAGACCAATTTATAGGGCTCTCCATTTAAATTAAGACTAGTGAGTAATACTGGAGTGGCAGGTGTGCTGACATCTACGGTATTATAATCGTCACTGGATGGATTTCTATTGGCAAAAAATACTAGATTAGCACTGACAGAAAAGTCTAGTGATTTGATAATACTCGTGCCGATATCGAGCGTACTGATGATGGTTGGACTGGCGGGGGTTGTCACGTTGATGAGATAAAACTCCGGACTTCCAGCTGAACCATTGCGACCAAGGTATACCGTGTTTGTTCCAATGGCAACAGATAGCCCATCCGCAGCCGTATCTCCCTCATTCAAATCTAGCGAAGCGGCCAGACTAGGGTTAGTAACTGTCGTCACATCTACTACCTGAAATTCCTGGGTGTTGTCACTTGAAGCACTATAAGCAAAATTACCGCTCTGCACAAGTTCATTTAAATCGCCATTGAGGTCAACGGAACCAACCAAACTTGGAGATGTTGGTGTTGAAATATCAAAGACATAAAACTCCTTTCCGCCACTCGTGCTCCGCGTTAGGTAGAGATAATTTGTTTTTCCCATCACCACGGCTAATCCATCGCTATTTGCACTACCACTGTTAGCCGCGGTGAGATTAAAGTTTGCTGCAAGTGTTGGAGTGGCCAATATGGAAATATCTATGACCGTGAGTTCACTGCTGTCGTCGCTTGAAGCAATGTAAGCATAATTGCCACTGACCACGATATCATTGGGGTCGCCTCCCAAAGCCAGCTGACCGCTTACCAATGGGAGTGCTGGATTAGCCACATCGATGGAAAAAAATTCGTTTCCAGGATTTGTGCTCCTCCCCAGGTAGACAGTATTACCAGCCGATGCAACTGAGATGGCATCAGTATTTTCACTCCCACTATTAGCAGTCGTAAGATCAAAAATGCCAAACAGCACCGGTGCCAAACCTTTCTTGGTTCCTAGCCAGTTGGTCATTCGTGATGTGAGCGTGATAGATCCTGTCCGCGAAGGGGTTTGCTGCCAAGTGACTGTGGAGGTGATAGCTTTGTGGTCTGGATCAATAGTAGTGACTGCTACTTGGCGAGTAAAAAATGAATCAGTTATATCCGACGCGCCAGAAAAACCCCATTGATTGGAAGAAATGAGCATACCATGCGTTCCAGCGGTAAGACTGGCATAGGAGGAATCACGGATGTTCCGCGCTGCTTCGAGTCCTTCTTCGGCCAATAACACGGCCCGGGCTCGATGGCCCGCCAACGCAGTAGCTTCTTCACCATAGAGATATGCCCCTACGAGAGCTGTAACAAGCAAGGCAAATACCGCGCTGGCCAACATCACCTCAACCAGCGAAAAACCCTTTGAGTTAGTAGTTAACCATGCCTTTGGCATTGATCGTGATGGTTCTAGTTTCATTATTTACGGACGTTAGTGTTAGTGTACCGGTAGTTTGTGGCAGGCCAGTGAATTTTGCAAAGACATATTCTTGCGTTCCAGCTAGTGTAATGCTTGGCGACAGATCAGACAGTTCATCATAATTGGCATCACGCGCCGCATAGCTTATACCTTTAAACAACACGATACTGCCGCTAAACACCGCTACGCCCCAATTCGTATCGCCATCGGCAGCTTGGGCTAATACTTGGGCACGACGCAAACTTTGAGCAAAGGTAGTGGCCGCAATATCTAAATCATTTCTGTTTTGAAATGATTGATACACTGGGATACTGATGCCGGCGATAATGGAAATCGCTGCAACCGTTAGGAGTACTTCGAGCAAGGTGAAGCCAATTTGGTGCTTATTTGTCATATTAGGCATCGGCATTAAAGCTGCCTATCAGACTGTAGATCGGTAAAATCACTGCGAGCGCCACAGCTACCACACCAAGCCAAACAATCACTAATAGAATCGGCTCTAGTATCACAGTGAGATTTTTTGTCGTCAGTTCTGTTTTTGCTTCAAAAGACTGACTGATCGCAAGTAATGTCTCGGGCAGATTACCAGATTTTTCACCAACAATGATGAGCTGCTGAATTGGAGTAGGCATCAGTCGATTGAGTTTAGCATAGTGCGCAAAACTTTTTTTAAATGAATTACCGTCCGCAATACTCTGCTCAAGGTAGTCATAAAACTTTTTATACCGTGAAGCTAGCGTGGCTTGGGTCAGAGCAGCGATAGCTTGGGTCACAGGTAAACCGGCTTGCAGTAGTGTTCCTAACAGATAGCCGAAGCGAGCCAATTCGACTTCTTGAATCAACTGCTTTATTCCAGGCAAAGCGAATAGCAGAGTTTGTCCCACTACTTTTGTTTTGGGATAGTAGAAAATAAAATAAGCCAATGCACAAATGGCCAATACCGTAAGTGGTACAACCACAGTACCGTGCTCACCAAGAAATAGTCCTAGACTAATGAGTAGTTTTGTAATCAATGGTAAATCTAGGCGTAATTGAGAAAACACCAACGCCAGTTTTGGTAAGATAAACCAGGCAACGCCAATGCCAATAACTACTGTCAGTAACAATACAAAGACTGGGTACATCATGGCTGAACTAATTTTAGAACGAAACGCGCGCTCCTTCTGTTGCTGTAAATTTATCATCCGCAGATTTTCCGATAGCTGTCCGGATGTTTCACCAATACGCACCAAAGATATAGTAGCTGCCGAAAACAGATGAACATCATCCAGCGCCCGCCAGAGTGTTGATCCGGATTCAATACTATTTCTAATTTGGCCAATCAAATGACGCATCCGCCGTGAATGAATATCTGGCATCACTGCCTGCAACGCCTCTAGCATCGACATACCGGATGCAACCAGTAAACTCAGGTTCTCAATAAAATAGTTGCGATCCTGAGTCATACTACTATCAAGTTATTTATCACCACTAGCTGTTACTGGGGCGACCCGCTGAAGTTCGGCTAACGTAGTAATACCGTTTTTTACTTTTTCAATGCCATCCTCATATAGCGATACGGTACCTTGTCTGCGAGCTAGCCGCCAAATTTCTTGGGTAGCGGGACGTTTTAAGATTAAATCTTGCAATTCTGGAGTAATTTGAATAATTTCGAAAATCGCCGTTCGTCCCATATAACCAGTCTGCCGACAAGCCTTGCATCCTTTACCTTGATAAACGGTAACAGCTTTTACTGTTTTGCTATAACGACAATGATCGCAAATTTTTCGCACCAATCGTTGAGCGACAATCAAGTTAAGTGTCGAGGCCAATAGAAATGGCTCTATGTTCATATCTAATAAACGTGGGATAGCGGTGGCAGCATCGTTGGCATGAAAAGTTGATAGCAGTAAATGACCAGTGAGCGAAGCATTGACGGCAATATCGGCAGTTTCCTCATCGCGAATCTCGCCAACTAAAATAATATCCGGGTCCTGACGCACAATCGAACGCAGGCCCTGGACAAATGTTAAATTGGTTTGCGAATTTACCTGAATTTGATTCACGCCTAACACCCGATATTCTACTGGGTCTTCAATGGTGGTGATGTTTACATCGGACTGATTGAGTAGTTTAAGTAAAGCGTATAACGTGGTAGTTTTGCCAGAACCAGTTGGGCCAGTTACCAGAATCATACCGAATGGCTTTTGGGCTGCCGCTTCAAGAATGACTTGATTGGTTTGAGAAAAGCCTAAACCATCCAAGGCAAAACCCTCCACATAAGCTGCGAGCACCCGCAGAACAATTTTTTCTCCCTCTACTGTTGGCACAACGGAAGTGCGAATATCTACGACCTTTCCGTCTTGCTCATAGCGCATTGAGCCATCCTGTGCGGCAAAATGCTCATCAATCCGTAAATGACTCTGAATTTTTATCCGATTGAGGATATTTTCGTAATGATCTCGTGGAATTCGTCCAGCTTCCTGCAATACACCATCCACGCGAAAACGAACAACGACGTCTATTACTTGTGGTTCAAAATGAATATCAGAAGCGCCAAAAGACATGGCATCCGAAAAAATTTGTTCGATAATTTCTGGGGCTACTCGAGTTCGCTCGGTAATGATTTTCGAAAACCTGGTGGCCAGCGATGGACGATACTGTAGTAGTACGGCATTAATATCTTCAGGTAAACTATAGGCCAGAGTTATTTTGTAGTTGGAATACATCTGCTGCAAATTCAGTAGCAGGTTAGCTTGTGCTGGATTATCAGTAGTAAACACCAACGCATCATGAGTGCAGTGAAATAACACAATTCGCCTGGCCTTGGCCGTGTCTTCGTGGATAGACAGCACTTGCTCAAACACTGGCTGATTAGAGTTGAGATCGGCATACGGAACACCATACGATTCCGCTATGGCTTGCCCAAGGAGGTCTTTCGTCATGAGCCCCTTGGTTAATAAATATTCAATAACAGAAGTGCGGTTCGTTTTCGCAGATTTTTCCGCTAACGCAATATCTTCGGCTGTGACATAATTTTCTTGGACTAATAACTCTTTTATTTTTGTATCATCCATTTGCATAACTCTTGCGTTTTTTATTGTAATATAGCTTTAACTCGCTCAACAATTTGAGCAATCGGAGTGTCGGATTTTATAAAAAAATCCTTAGCTCCGAGGGCAATCGCTTTTTGAGCGTCCTCGGTTTGACTGAGATTAGATAGCACAATGACCGGTGTGGAAATTTGTTTCACCTTCATTTCTTCCAACACATGAAAGCCATCCATTTTTGGCATGACTAAATCGCACAAAATCAGATCAAAAGCTTCTGTGCCAAGCATTGCCAGGCCGGCAGCGCCATCTATTGCTGTCTTGCATTCAAGACCTTCATGAGTGAGTTTCAATTCAAGGGCTTTGGCCATTGCCCTTTCATCCTCTATGACCAACACTTTTTTTCTTCTACCCTCCATGGAAAGTCGCTGTTAGTGATGTAAAACCAGTGTAGCGCAGTGGACTGCTACTCCAAGATAGATAAGTATACTAATATTCAAGATAAAACACCAATAACTCTAAATCAGTCCATAATCCATCATAGGTACAGTATACCACCAATAAACTAGTTACGCACCATGATAACTTCCTTACGGTTACAGTCTAATGGAAAATTCTCCCGTACCTTCACCAATTTTCACCCACGGTCCAGTAGCAGTTTCCCCCACATATACTTCAACATATTCATCTACTCCACCTTGGCTACTGCCAATTTCGTAAATTTTAAGTTTTTCAGCTTCAGTATTGATACTTCTTTCCATGCGCAGAATCATAAAGGCATCTGGCCCACCCATGGAAACATACCCACTATCAGTGGCTTCAAAAAAATCTGGCGCGTCAAGCACTTGATTAGGAGCGCTATGGCTGTTTCCAATGTCACCACTAAGAATATCTGAATCTACCACTTTAATAGCATAACTGATCCCATCCGTTCGTGTTAAGGCAACGGCATCAATATCGGATCCGGGGTAAATAGTATCTAATGTCTCACTAGCCGTATCTACCAACATTACAAAACGCATCGGGGCAGCGGTTGTAAACAACTCTAAATCAGTCCAATAACTTTTATTGTTATCTACTCCAACAGAACGTACCACAAAACTATAAGTCGTGTTAGGTTCCAAACCACGTACGACTTTTTTCCATTCTGCAGTTTCGAGATTTCTCACGACCAGGTCATCTTTGTAGATTCTAATTTCGTAGTGGTCAACTTCGGTATCATCCACCTCAGCTTGGGGAAGATGCCATTTCA
>CAYZUI010000135.1:0-2757 GCA_964481945.1 uncultured Gammaproteobacteria bacterium | reverse complement strand
AACCAGTGGTCCAACGCGGTCGGTTTGAAGTGATCAGTCGGCGGCCCCTCATTATTGCTGATGGGGCGCATAATCCGCAAAAAATGACAGCCTTTGTAGCAGCACTCAAGCAAGTCGTGCCACTGCGCCGCCAGCGGGTGATCTGTTTGTGTTCAATCAAATTTGATAAAGATCTCTATCATACTTTCAAACCGTTATTACCGATTGTGGATGAGTTGATCATAACCACATTCCCCAATAGTGCCAGCCTGACTGCGTTACAACGGACAGCTCGTCAACTAAAACCTAGTCTACGAATAAAAACCATCAGCCAGACGCGACCAGCCTATCGTTATTTCAGATCACATATTACGTCTAATGATATTGGTATCATCACCGGTTCACTGTATTTGATTGGCAAATTGTACCCAGTGCTCTAAAATGATGGCATCGTTATGAATTTCGATAAGGTACGATCCATACTATAATTATGAAACCAGACAGATCAATGAGCTCAATGGGAGCCGAGAGAAGTCTACTTCGTTCATTAAGGGAATACCCTGCGGCAACTGTGCCATATTTTCGTCCGGACGAGACTGGACATGATGCTCACGGTAATAGTTTTCTCACTTCTTGGAGGTATGCGTATCTAGAACGAGCTGGACCGAGTTCTGAAGCATTGTCACAACTGCTGCCAGAACAGGTAACTCGGGCCGGATTACTAGTTTCTCCAGAGGGTCAAAACATCATCAGAGCTAATCCTGGAATGTTACGCCAGCTTGATGAAGCTCTAGGCAGAATTCGTTTATCTACTGAAGCGTCGCAATTCAGTAGCCAACCAGTTGGAAAAAATGGTTCGCTCCGTTATTATGACAGAGGAAGTCTTACGGATGTTTATTTACTGCAAATACCTGGTAATGATATTGCCCTTCGGATCATCTGTTATCCCGATACCGATCAACCATTTGGTATTGGGAAACAACCGTATATCAAAGAAATGCTGCAAATGCAAGAATTACAAGCAACTTTAGGCGGGTGTTTATCTGAACTAAAGGTGAGGTTTCCACAGTGGTATTTTGCATCTGGTTTAGTGGGGGCTCGAGAATTTATACACGGTAGAAGCGGCCATGAAGTACCAGAAACGCTGGAAAGATTATATGATATTGCCGAAATCACTAAGGATTACGTTAAAAAACAAAAACAGCAAGGCAATGAATTGTGGCTGGGCGTAGAAACAGATCATCGAAAGAGGAATTGTGTCATAGAAGATGACGGCACCCTTGTGTTAATTGATTTATTTACGTATGATCGGCACAAAGCAGCGAATGATAAAAAGAATATAGTTAAAGTATGAATTTCGATAAGGTGCGTTCAATCTATTTTATCGGCATTGGCGGAGCCGGGGTGTCTGGTTTGGCGCGTATTGCCAAACAACACGGCAAACAGGTGATGGGTTCGGATGGCAGCGACAGCGCCGTAGTGCAAGCTCTACGCCAGGAGGGGATAACCGTGCATATCCCCCAAGCCGCCGCACATGTGCCACTGGATTACGATTTATATATCTATTCCGACGCCGTTCAGCCAACCAATCCGGAACGAGCCAAACTGATTACGCACAAATTAGAAAGCCGCACCATGAGTTATTTTCGGGCGGTGGGGGAAATGATGTCGGTCTATCACCGGCGTATTGCCGTATCGGGTACGCACGGGAAAACCACTACTACTGCCATGTTAACCTTAGTGTTGACGGAAGCTGGGTATGATCCCACGGCCATTGTCGGTAGTGTGATTAAGGCCTTAGGCAGTAATGTTCGGGTGGGTAAAGATCAAGAAAATTTTGTGGTGGAAGCCTGCGAGTATCGGGCGCATATGTTGGAGTTGCATCCCACCACTATCATCATCACCAATATCGAAGAGGATCATCTCGATTACTACCGTGATCTGGATCATATTCAAATGACGTTTCAGCGTTATCTCGATTTACTACCCGCGGGCGGCATGTTCGTGCGGAATGCGGACGATTCTGAAAGTCAGGAACTGGGTTTTGAAGGTACCACCGTATCGTTCGGTATTCACGCACCAGCGGATTACTTGGCCAAAGATATTACTAAATCTGGTCAGCAACAGAGCTTCACGGTCGATGGTTTTCGTTACACCATTTATGTGCCGGGTGATTTTAATATCTACAATGCCCTGGCGGTGATTGCCTATGCGCGTCATTTGGCGATTGATCCAAAAATGATCCAAGCCGGTCTGAATACGTTTACCGGTACGTGGCGCCGTTTTGAATTAGTGGGGCAATATCGGGCAGCGGATATTATTTCTGACTATGCGCATCACCCCACAGCCATTACCAGCACATTGAAAGCAGCCCGCGAATGGTATCCTGGTCGACGGATCGTCATTGTGTTTCAACCCCATCAACATAATCGTACTCGGCATCTCTTCCCAGGTTTTGTGGAAGCCTTTGACCAAGCTGATCTCGTCGTGATGCAAGAGATCTACGATGTGGCTGGGCGGGAAGAGGCTCAAGATCAAACTGTGTCGTCACATGATCTGGTGAAAGCGGTTGAGCAACGCGGCAAGATGGTATTGTATTCGAAAGATAACAAACAAACGCTGCAGTTATTAGCGGAGCATGTGGAAGCCAATGATGTGGTGCTGATCGTGGGAGCGGGGGATGTTTATCAAGTAGCGGAACAGCTATGTTCGAACAAAACGTCAGACTAGCCCCCTTCACCACCTTCAAAATTGGCGGGCCGGCCAAATTGTTTTGTC
>CAYZUI010000134.1:0-2516 GCA_964481945.1 uncultured Gammaproteobacteria bacterium | reverse complement strand
GCCAGTATTTATCTACCAAGGGTGCGCCACGCTATCGTATCGACCAGGTGCGGCAGGCCTGGTTTACTCAACCGAATTGGGAGAGCGTCACAACGTTGTCGAAGCCACTCCGCGAGGAGTTATCCAGCCAATTTCCTTGGACATCTTTACCGACCGTAAAAGTATTCCACTCACCCAGTGACAGCACCGAGAAAGCCATCATTACGTTGGCAGATGGTCAAAAAGTGGAATCGGTCTGCATGCCAAACTCCCGCGGTACTCGAACGGTCTGTGTGTCATCACAAGTGGGTTGCGGCATGGGCTGCACGTTTTGCGCCACCGGCACCATGGGATTAAAACGTAATCTCACAGTCGATGAAATTGTTGACCAGGTGCGTTACTGGAAACTGCATACCACTGAAGCAATTACCAATGTGGTGTTCATGGGCATGGGTGAACCGTTAGCGAATCTTGAGGTCGTTAAACCGGCTATCCAAGCACTGATGCAAGACTTAGGAATCGGTAAAACCAGAATCGTCTTATCCACGGTAGCCTTTCCTGGCGCCCTGAAACGTTTAGTGGCTGACCCGGATTTTCCGGATGTGCGTCTGGCCATTTCTTTGCACGCTGGTACGGATGCCACTCGTTACAAAATTGTCCCCAGCCACAAACGGCAAACCATCAAACAAATTCGTGAAGGGATTGAGGCCTATCTGGCGGCCAAACATAATCGTCGCCATCACGTGACACTGGAATACGTCATGTTATTAGACGTCAACGACATGCCCAGCGAAGCGGAAGCGCTGGTGAAACAGTTCAAACATCTTAAATACCAAATCAAAGTGAACCTCATTCCTTGGAATCAAACCGATGCCAAACTGCAGCGCTCATCCGTGGAACATATGCACATTTTTCAGAACATCTTAAAGCGCAGCGGCATTCAATCCACTATTCGTTATTCTAAAGGCTTAGATATCGCTGCCGCTTGTGGCCAATTAGTCGTGAAACAATAACCTATGGACAATCTCTTTAGTCACAATCTTAGCCAACACCAGCCGCTAGCAGATAAATTACGTCCGCAGCAGCTGGATGAACTGGTTGGCCAAGCTAAACTGGTTGGTCAAGGCGGGTTGATTCGCCGCTTATTGGAGTCTGGTCAAATTGTTTCCTTGATTTTTTGGGGACCGCCTGGTACCGGAAAAACAACACTAGCACATATTATTGCCAGTCGAATCAAAGCTAAGTTCGTGGCCTTGTCTGCTGTGACCGCTGGTGTGAAAGAGTTACGGGAAATTATCGAGCAAGCCAAATCGGACCAATTACTGCACGGGCAAAAGACAATTCTGTTTATTGATGAAATTCACCGCTGGAATAAAAGCCAACAGGATGCCTTGTTGCCACACATCGAACAGGGGACAGTGACGCTGATTGGTGCCACGACCGAAAACCCATCGTTTGAATTAAATTCGGCTTTGTTATCGCGCTGTCAGGTGGTGGTGTTTGATAAATTGTCTGATGCGGCTGTCACTGTCTTGGTAGAACGATCCGGTGTGACCATGTCGGATGAATTAAAACAATTTGTAGTGATGATTGCCGATGGTGACGGTCGAACGGCCTTGAATACAGTTGAATTATTGCAACGCTCCTACGGTGATCTGACAACATTGACGCGTGAGCAAGCTAAACAGGCCATCGAAAAAGTAGCCCTCCGGTATGATAAAGCCGGCGAAGAGCATTACAATATTATTTCTGCCCTACATAAGACCATGCGCGCCAGTGATGTGAATGGGGCACTGTATTGGTGTGGTCGGATGGTGTTGGCCGGTGAAGACCCATTATATGTGATGCGACGAGTAGTAGAATTTGCCTCGGAAGATATTGGTAATGCCGATCCACAGGCGTTAATCTTGTGTCAGGCCGCCTATCAAACGGTACACGCCTTAGGCCTGCCGGAAGGCCAATACGCTCTATTTCAAGCGGTGGCGTATTGCGCCCAGGCCCCCAAATCCCGCGCGGTGTATGATGCCGCCAAACAGGTAGAGGCGGATATTCGTGAAACACCCAATTCACCCGTACCACTGCATCTGCGTAATGCTCCGACTAAGTTGATGAAACAGCTTGGCTACGGCAAAAAAACTGGTCAAGGTAATCTCCCAGAACATTTAGCGGGTAAGCAGTATATTAATTAAATAATCCAGCCCAGCGTTGCCACACTAACCCAGCCACCTTATCACGGATGTTGGAGAGCTTATCGTACTGCGTAAAGAAACTGTAATCTGGGGCGATGGCGCCGATGACATAACTAGTGTCGGCAATATCGCGAAACACCGCTTCATAGACATCAGCCTGGGCTTGGGTATCGAGGGTGTAGGTATCATCACTTTGATCTGGATCAAGTTTAGTGCTGGTAGGACTAACCGTTTCACCAATGGTGGCAGCTTCGGCAATACTAAACACACCGAGATTCGTAAAGAACACCGGCTTACCATATTGAGTGTTCAGCGGTCCATAGCTGGTCGCCAAATCTTCACTGGTGG
>CAYZUI010000133.1:0-1513 GCA_964481945.1 uncultured Gammaproteobacteria bacterium | reverse complement strand
TGACGCCACGGTTACTGTCGTCCCGCGGGCAGGGCAGCAGCACGTACTTGACGATGCGCCGACCGGGCTTCACAGGGAAGTTCGAGGAGCGGGCGTTCGGGTTGCAGTAAGCGTACTGCTCTGGATCGATCTGCTGCCAGCGCGGATCGCTGCCGTCGACCTCGATTTCGAACACCTCGAGACCGGTGATATCGGATTCCATATTGCCTTTCTGCGGAGTGTGCCCGCGATCAAAAGAACTGTAACTAGTGCATTTTAAACATCGGCGTGAAGTTTATCGAGACTTATAACTAATGTAGCCTCGCATAGACTAAAGCCCAAGTTGCTAATGTTGCACTATCTATTATTTCTCCACCTTCAACCATAGCTTTTACTTCCTGCGGTGAAGCAAAAAACACTGAAATATCTTCCGTATCATCTAACGTTGGTTGGCTGTGTTCCGACACAAAACTAAAATAGACATGAGCCGGCGCTTTGAATATACCGGGATACTGTTCAAACGTACCAATCTGTTTCAGTGATAAACTTCCGTAACCAGTTTCCTCCAGTAGTTCTCGTTTAGCTGACTGATCAGGTGATTCGTCAACTCGAATTCCACCACCGGGAAATTCAATACTGTTTTTTTGCAACAAATATCGCCACTGCTTGATCAAGACTAAACGTCCATCTGGCAACATCGGTACAATCATCACCATCCCGCGATCTTCACCATAATAATACTCTCCAGTTCGTCCATCGGGATACTGAAAGGTATCATGTTTGTAGACCCAAAATGGATTGTTGTGAATAATTTCTTCACTTTTTTTCTGAATCATACAGAGCTAATCCATTTTACTCCGGCCGCTTCAAATTGTTGCTTGAGATCCCCTTTTACTAAGTTCAACAAATCTTTGACCTCGGGAAAATTCTGACTGGCTTCGTCGAACGCTTGCACAGCCTTATCGGCATAATCAGCATGAAACTCTTTTGGAATGTAGGCCTGCACACCGCATTCGGCGATATGTAAAAACGCTTCAATTTTATCTAGCGCTTTTACAAACTTGGCTTCCAATGTAATCTGATCTTCATACTCTTGCCAGGTGTCATAGACCCAGCCACCAAACGATAGCCCTTGAGTCAAGGTGTGCATAGCTTCTGTCTCATCATACTTCTTTTCAGCCAACGATTTTTGACCGGTTATAACCGCATACGCATCCACATCACCTGTTTTAGCTTCAGCCAAATCATGCAATAAGGCTATCGCAGTAACCCTATTCAGATCAACTGGCACCTTGCACTCACGCACAATGATGTACGCCATCAACACTAGTCGCCAAGAGTGCTCGGCCACTGTATCGGCATCATGCCGCAACGATGAACCATAGCGCGGCACGGATTTTAATTCGTTGCTGCGTTGTAAAAATGTTAGAATGTCTTGAATTTTTTTCATAATCAATTTATAGAACAGATGAGAGCGCGAATAAATTTCGTACCCTCATGTGTTCGGACCCCATGACTGCGAATCCGAAACACA
>CAYZUI010000132.1:0-4607 GCA_964481945.1 uncultured Gammaproteobacteria bacterium | reverse complement strand
TTGTGCCGGCGACATGTACTGGTTGCAAATGCGCGACGGGGGTTAATGCGCCGGTTCGGCCAACTTGCACTTGAATATCCTCCACCAGCGTGGTCGCTTGTTCAGCCGGAAACTTATACGCTACCGCTCCACGCGGCGCTTTACCCACCACACCCAATGCAAGAAAAGTCTGGTGATCGTCAATGTTCACCACAATGCCATCAGTCCAATACGGTAACGTTTTTCTTTCTCGCATGATTTTAACATGGTATTGCTCCACTTCCTGTAAAGATCGACAGCCTTGATTATATTTGTTCGAGGGAAAACCATGATCCACTAACCATTGATGCACCTCCGAATGGAGAGCAACACCGACATCAGTCACACAATCATACGCCATGAAACTTAATTGACGACTGGCAGCGATTTTTGGGTCTAATTGCCGAATACTGCCAGCCGATACATTCCGGGGATTAGCGTATTGAACGTCGGATCGTTTATTGAGTAAGGCAAAGTGCTGTTTGGTCATATAGACTTCGCCTCTTACTTCCACGCTCGCCGGATACTCTCCCCGTAATTTTAATGGAATAGATTCAATGGTTTTTAAATTTTCAGTGACATCTTCCCCTACCTTCCCATCACCCCGTGTAGCACCCTGCCTAAACACACCATGTTCATAACGCAAGGTTACCGCTAATCCATCCATCTTGATTTCGGCATAATAGATGAGCGGCCTTTTGGTTAATTTCGTGATGCGCTGTTCCCAGTCTTGCAATTCTTCAAATGAAAACACATCGTTCAGCGATAACATTGGTTGGCTATGACTCACCTTCTTAAAGCCGGGCAAGGGTTTGCCGCCCACCCGTTGCGTTGGTGAATCTGCGGTAATCAGATCAGGAAACTGTTGCTCTAATTGGGCCAACTCATGTTTCAGTGAATCTAAAGCTGCTTCAGAAATGTCTTGTGTATCCAACACATGATACAAATAACGCCGATGTTCAATTTCATCACGCAATTTAGCGATACGTTGTTTAGCGGCAGCGTGGGTCATTTGATCACCGGTGCTTCAGAAAATAAGACGTATTCATAATACTGGGTCAATGCCGGATTCCAAGGCGCCACGGCTCCACCGCGACGATTGGTGTTCACATAGGTGCCTAAGCCAGTGACGTGCATGGTATTGGCTACGTCTAAAGCTACATCCGAAGAATTATACGGCACAGTCGTGACTTGTTCAATATCACAGTTCAAAGCTTTAACTCGTACTTTATATAAATGGGTACTGTCGACTCCTAACTCATAACTACATGGTATACCACTACACAACGGATCGAAATGTGTCCTTACGCTGCTCACATCACTGATATCCTCCCAATTATTTTCCGTCCACGATGAAAAACTGACTTCGATCTGCGAATTACCGCTTAAACAACTCGATGATTCAGACCAAGTGACGATGATGTAATCCAAATCTGTCAGCGGTACCAGGCGGTAGCCGCTGCTATAATTCTCTTCATAAAAATCCCATTGCACTGATTCACCTTCAACCAGATCAACCGGATCAGCACTGGCCACGGTGGTGACCACACTATAACTTCCCTCATTCGACATAGTTTCAGCAAAAGCGGTGGTGGTGGTAGCACTGGCAGTGGCTCCAACAATTTTACTGGCTCGAGCATATTGAATGTAGTACAGCGCCCGTTCTACTCCACTTTCCATGGCATAGAAGGCATGAGCTTGTTGATTAGATAACGTCGTCGAGCGCAGATTATTCAGGATCACCGTCGTGACGGTAGTGGTAATCACCATCGCCACTAACATGATGAACAAAACCATCACTAAGGTTGAACCACGGGATAATTTACTGGGTAATTTAGCGGACATAATTGCGGAAGGTAATAAAGGTTTGTGCAGCAAAGGTGGTATTTGGATCCACCACACTGTGGCCAGACAGATACACTACTACTGCTTCTTGATAATTCACTCCATTGGCCGGATCAGCTGGGTCGGTGGTGGGATAAAGGTACATCACCAGATCATCAATCGTCACATCCCCGCCAGCCGTAGTGGTTAACGGATATTCCTCACCCGAGGCGATATTTTCTATCACCACTTGTCCGCCGGTCAGATATAGTTTCATCTGTTCACCGTCCGCCCAAAAATAGAGTGTAGTCACTGGATTCGAAATCGTGGTATACGCCGCATAATTTATTTTTCCCTGACTTAATTGGTACTCCAGCAATTCAAAAGCGTAAGCAATTTCTTCCTGTAAATGCTGGTTGTCGATTTGCCGCAGCGGTTTGTTTAGCGTCACGACAAACATATTGACTGCCACCACCACGACCGTGGCAAATAACGCGGCGGCGACCAATAATTCAACAAGAGTAAAACCTTTAGGGTGCCGCATAACGCCAATCATATAATCGTTCTTCTAAGGAAATAACTCGGTCTGTTCCACGACTGGACCAAGCCACGGTTGAATTGACTTGTAAACCAATGGCCGTGCTGCCTACACCACAGGTTTGTCCATCCGCCGTCAGAAGAGTTTCAGTCACACCACCATTACTGGAACATATTGGATAGAGCGTGACATAGCGAGAGTAAATGGTGGCAGCAAAGGTTGGTGGCGGAAAACCGGCTGGACTGTGCCGATATAAACCATCCGGGCCGATGTAAATTTGGGTGAGAGGATCTGTATTGCTATCTGGATCAAAATTGAATTGAATGGCAAAAGCCGGATCAGCCAGCGGCGGATCCCAGGTATAAATAGCGGTATAGTCGTTCGGATCCACAAAATTATCCCACACTAAATCATCATTGTAATTCGCTCCAAGACCGGTCTCCCGTTTCAACCAGTTACTATCACGGATAAAACGGGCCGCCTCAATGGGTTCACGAGCCAGCTGCAACGCAATGGCCGAATCAATCGAGGCAGCCGCGGTAATTTGGGCATTCACTAACGCAGAAATTAAACTGACAATGCCAACCAGAATAATAGCCAGGGCTAATAATACTTCAATCAAGGTTTGGCCAGGGCGAGACACCATAGGATTATTCTATCACGTATGTCGCCGGATAGAGAGTGATTAATCGCATACTGGTCGAATCCGGTTCAATAAACGTATAGATGATCCCCTTCCCAGTGGCCAGTGTACCATTATAATATAATCCACTTAAACCATACGATTGAAATACCACCGTACAACTTCCGCTGGTCGTTACGGTCGTTTCATCTTCACAGGACAGCACACTAATAGCATCATCCAATATCGTGGTCGATAATGTCGTATCGGCAGCCGTATAGAGATAATCTCCATCCGTCTCGGCAAATAACACCAAGGTATTATCTGGTGCCCCGTTCAGCTCCAGATACATACCATAGCCAACTGGGGTGGTACTGGTGGCACAGCAGGTTAACCCGGCCATGGCTCGCGTTCTGGCATCGAGCAGCACTGAACGGGTGACGTCGGCGGCATTTTCTAAACTTTGGGTGGGTGATAATTGCCGAAATTGAATGAAGACACCCAGGGCGATAACTACAATGATCGCAAAGGTGGCAATTAGTTCAACCAGGGTAAAGCCCGACTTCATACAGATACCATTGTACTAAGACATCGCCGAATAAGACAGTGACAATTGTCGCTACGGTTAAAAATGTCCCAAACGGTACTTGATCTTTCATCCCCTTGGTATGACGCAACAACAATGGCAATACGGCAATACCACCGAATACGTACGCTAAAAATAAACCAACCACAATATTGGGCCAGGCCAGAATCGCTCCCATCATCAGCCCCAAGCGAATATCCCCGCTTCCTACCCACCGACCTCGGGACAACAGATATTGTAGGGCGAATACACCGCCCCCCACTATTACGCCCAATCCAATGGACCACCATGGTTCACCGAGCATGATTTGGCCGAGCAGAGCAATAATGATGCCCGGTACCGTTAGAGCATCCGGGATAGTGTAAAACAAATAATCAGACAAAAAAATACCGACACACAAAGCTACCACGCTAGCGTACACGATCAGTTGGATCGGCTGATCGATAAACCAGATGGTGAGTACAAAAAATAATACACCCATGGCCAGTTCTACCAGTGGATAATAAATCGCAATAGTGTGCTTGCAAAATGCACATTTTCCACCCAAGGCGATATACGAAAAAACTGGAATTAGCGTATACCACGGTAAAGTATTATGACACTGCGGACAGGCTGATCGCCCACCCAAACTTTTTTTGGCGTTCAACCGCAAGACCACAACGTTCATAAAACTCCCCAGACCAAGGCCCAGCAGCGCCATGAATATGGCCACCAGATAATTAGTCAGAAATGCAATAGACAGGGTCGGCACAGCTAAAAGTGGTTATGGATTCGTTACTGATGTCATCCGATTCAACGGCGTCTAATCCGCTCCAACCGGGATTACCGCTATCATAGGTATCATCCTGGTCGCCGTCCAGAGCGGCGTGTTCATCTTGCTCTAAGCGGGCGGCTATAAAATATTCATCGCCGTCATCATTGGCCCCATAGGTATAGACATAACCAGCGGCCTCATCATTATCTGGATCAAGCGGTACAGTGGTCATGTAATCGGTAATCACGCCACCAAATTCGGACCA
>CAYZUI010000131.1:0-7285 GCA_964481945.1 uncultured Gammaproteobacteria bacterium | reverse complement strand
CCGCTTAAACCGGCGATGACGCGGTTGGCATTATCTGGTTTCACCCACACTGCTTGGACCGAAGAAATACCATCTTCCGGCAAAATCGGAAAATCCCAGTCTGGATTATCATCGGTAAAGTTAGTCGAACGGGCGAGGCCACCATTCGCACCAATCCACACCACAGCCTTATCATCCGCCTGACTAATGGAATACGTGCGTAAAGCGGTGATGCCATCTACAGTATCAATCCAAGTGTTACCGCCATCTTCACTCTTGGCAACGCCTAAACCCGTGTTGCTATACAAGGTCAGCGGATTCGTATAATCCACCGCAAAATAATCGCCACGCACCGAAGATAACGGGGTATCGGTCTCAAGCGCTGTCCAGGTTGGACTGACTGATTGTGGATCTTCTGTAAAGACTGTCCCGATATATAAATTACCAGCCCCATTAAAGACAGCTTCATTGGCACCTACATGAAAGCCATCATTGGTCAAGGCCGTCCAGGTGGTGCCGCCATCGAGGCTATGATAACTATCGTAATCCGGATGATATGACGCCAATACTAAATGATTATCACCAGCTGGATCGACGGCAACACCGTAAAAACGAGCCCCCGCTTCCACACCGCCGGCCGTTACATCCATCTCCGACCAACTGGCTCCACCGTCACTAGAGATGTAGAGCGCACTGGTTTCGGCAGTTTCGTCGGTCAAAATGGCATAGAAAGTACCCGCCGAATCAGCGACCAAGCTGACCACATAGACGCCGGAGGTATTGTTATCTGCCCCATTTACGCTGACGGCTGTAAAGCTATCACCACCATCGGTGCTATACTGTATTTCACCTGCAGTCACGGAGATGAACAACGTATCATGGGCATAGAAGGCCACGCTACCCAGTATAGGATTATTGACCAAATTTGATGTTAACGTTACCCAGGTATCACCATGATCAGTGCTTTTAATAACGTGATCGCCGATCAAACCATAGACATCGCCCGACACTGGATCAATGGCAACATCTTTTCCGGCGCCGTAATCCACGTCGCTCGGCAATGTCTGCCAGCTTTCACCACCATCTTGCGATGTAAAAATACCATTGGGGGTATAGCTCGAGACAAACACATAGTCACTGCTGTTTGGGTCTGTGGTCAGATCCATCAGTTCGATTCCATACAAACCTAAGTTGGTCGCCACCGCAGTATCTTGTTGATCAACCGTTTGGGCAAACGCTACGGTCGTGACCAGCCAGCTCGACACGACGAGGGCAATGGTTTTTTGTAACATAAAACTCTTTTTATAAATTAGAATAATGATTTTTATTATACCACAATTAAAAAAATCTTGCAGTTTGCGAATTTTTATGTCATAATTATCTCATGGAAATCTTCTTTTGGTTATTCTTCTTGCTTGTGCTGATTTGTTTCCTCCTCACGCTAGTGCAATTACTCACTCAAAACTACTATTCATTGCTGCCGATACTACTACCCCAAAGAAAAAAAGTGGTGGATGATGCGGTGATTGAGGTGCATGTACCGTCCTATAATGAACCGCCGTATCTGCTGATGAACACGATTCGGGCGTTAGCAAAACAAAAATATCCACGCTACAACGTACTGATTTTGGATAACAATACGGTAGATCCGAAAATTTGGAAGCCAGTGGCTCGATATTGTGCCACGCTCGGCAAGCGGTTTAAGTTCATTCACTTAGACAAATTAAAGGGGTATAAAGCCGCCGCGCTCAACCTGATGCGTGAACAATCTGATCCAAAAGCCGAATATATTGCCACGATTGATTCTGATTACGAAACGAATCCAAATTTTCTGCATACTGCCGTACAATACTTTGCTGATCCAAATGTAGGCTTTGTTCAATTTCCACAGGCCTATCTGAACACAACTCATCGCAACGCAGGTATTATATTAGAATACGAATATTTTTTTTCGACATACATGAACGCTGCTAACCGCAGCCGGGCTGTCAATGCCACCGGGACGTTAACGGTGTTTCGTAAAGATATTTTACAACGGATCGGTGTCTACAACACCCGTTCAATTACTGAAGATGCTGATATCGGTTACCGCTTTGTGTCGAAAGGCTATTATGGAGTCTACGTGCCCCAAATCGCTGGTCGCGGTTTGATTCCCTATGACATCGCAGATTATAAACAGCAGAAACTGCGCTGGGCTAAAGGGAACAGTATTATTTTACGCACCTTTTTCCGCAAGGAGTTATGGGACAGGCGCCTGAATGTAGCGCAAAAACTAAGTTTATTTGCTCAGTTGACAGCTTGGCTTAGTTTTACCCTACCGGCTATCATCGGCATTTTGGGATACAGTATCCTGCGTTTAGTGGTGCCTGACTGGCTGATCGGTGTCTGGCTGGCCCATCTCACACTGGTAGTGAGTGTCAGCACCTTGTTGGCTTATATCATTCTAAAATTTAGCGCCTACTGCTTCCGCTACAGCGGTGTTCAGCCATTCAGCCACATTGTGCGAGCCTATCTTATTCACCTCAGCATGCATTGGGTTTATGCCACTGCCTGGTTGCGCACCTGGTTGCGACCAACCCAAAGCTTTGACCGTACGAATAAATTTATCTCGCCGTACTTACCGAGCATTTTACAGCAGACGCGGGTGGAATTGTTGTTCACGTTGTTATCAATCGGTCTCGGCAGTTTGGTGTGGCAAACGGGACAAACCTGGTTAGCTGGTAGTGTCTTTATGATCGGTGCTATATTTAGTTTGATCTACTACTTTCTCTGGGAAATTTCTAGTACAAAAACGATCTCCGCACATTTGATGCTTAATCAAATTCAAGTATCTTTTAAACGCTGACATGGACTTGCATACCTTTCGTTCCACCTTGGGTCAGCATCCCCTGGCCTACATGAGCGCCGAGTTTGCCCTAGACGATCGTCTGCCCATTTACTCCGGCGGTCTTGGAGTGCTGGCCGGCGATATCGTGCGACAAGCGGATGACCTGGAGTTACCATTTGTGGCCATTGGTTTACTCTATAAAGAAGGTTATTTCAAACAAAGCATTACCCTGGCCGGGGAACAAAAGGAATACTATCCTCTGCTTGATCCGGCCGATGCTCCGATTGCGCTGGTAGTAAACACCGAGGGACAACGTATTTTGGTGAAGATTCCATTACAAAACCGCGAATTGGTCATGCAAATTTGGGAATATAGTCAAGGCGATGTTTCCGTGTATCTGCTCGATGCCGATGTGCCAGAAAATGATCCGACTGACCGTAGCATCACACGGCGGTTGTATCCCGCTGATCCGCAAATCCGCCTGCTGCAGGAAATTATTTTAGGGATCGGCGGTGTTCGAACACTGATGCAGCTCCATATTCATCCGTCGATTTATCATCTCAATGAAAGTCATTCCGCTTTCGCCATTTTTGAAATTGCCCATCACTATATGGAGGAATACGATATGTCCTTCGCTGACGCCTACGATTATGGTCGACAAAAAATTGTCTTTACCAACCATACACTTGTTCCCGCTGGTAATGAAGTGTTTCTTAAAACCATGATGGCAGAATACCTGGCCGCCTATGCCAAACATCTTGGTTTACCCATTAACGACATGCTGGCCAAAGGGGAAACGCTATCAAGCGAATCCTTTAGTTTGTCTACCCTGGCGTTGAACATGGCTTGCCGGATGAATACGGTGAGTAAATTACACAGCGTTGAAGCCAAGAAAATTTGGCCAGATAAAACCTTGCCGGCCATTACCAATGGCGTCCATCTGCCCACCTGGGTTAGTCCCGACCTCAAATCGCAAGCACCTGATTTTGATATTGCAGATGTCCAAAGTTTAACGGCTAAGGAATTATGGCGCATCCATATGATGGCGAAGCACCGACTGATTGATGAGGTAAAATTTCAGACTGGCCGAGATATGAAGTCCGATGTATTGCTGATGACCTGGGCCCGCCGCATTGCCGATTACAAACAACCGGAATTGTTATTTTCTGATATGGCAAAGCTGGCACAGTTAGTGAACAATGACCAACCGGTGCAATTTATCCTGGCTGGAAAAGCTCATCCAGGTGATCCCACGGGGCATAGTCATATTCGAAATATATTGCAAGCCATTAAACAGCAAGGCTTAAATGGCCACGTAGTGTTCATTCCGAATTATACGATTGGTTTGTCGGATGTGTTGGTGTCTGGGTCGGACGTCTGGATCAACACTCCGCAACGTGGCGCTGAAGCCAGCGGTACCAGTGGCATGAAATCCGGTGCCAATGGAGTGTTGCAATGTTCTATTAGCGACGGCTGGGTAGACGAAGTTGATTTAGCTGGAATCGGTTGGACCTTGCCTGATCAAAATACGGCAGCCGGTTTATATCAGGTGATCGAGCAGGATATTGTCCCGCTGTATTACCAACGGGATAATCACATTCCTCTCGAATGGGTGAACCGCATGAAACAGACGATTGCCCTAATTTGGGGACAGTTTTCGGCACAACGTATGGTCGAGGAGTATATCGATGTCTTGTACCGTCCAGCCTTGGAGTTGGAAAATCTCCAAAAGCATGAGCACAATTGGCGGAGAAATTACCGCACCAGACCATTACCTTAACCACCCATGACAAATGTATTATTTGCCGCCGCTGAAATGACACCACTCGCTAAAGCTGGAGGTTTAGGCGATGTGATTGGCGCACTCCCCAAAAAATTACAACCACTAGTGAACCAACTGACCATTGCTCTACCCTTTTACGACATCATTCCACGCCACCAACTTAAAAATGTACGCCACATCGGTCATGTGACTGTCCGTTTGCGGCAGCAACGTCTGATCGTGACCATTTGGAAGGCAGAAGTGGTTGGATCGCATTTATCATTGCTGCTGTTCAAGCAGGCCGACTATCTTAGCCAAGGAAAAATTTATGAAGGAAAAGTCACGGACCCACTCACAAAACAACCGTGCCAAAAAGACTTAGTGGGTCACTGTCTGCGCCACTTAGTATTTTGTTACTCACTGTATGAATGGTTGCGACTGCATCCGCACCACTACTCTGTTGTCCATGTTCACGATAGTCACGTTTCTCCTCTACTCCCATTGATCAAACGCCACCCCGAACTGAAACACCTCAAGACTGTGCTGACAATTCATAATTTATTCTATTATGGATCGTTGGCTAAACCGTATTGGGAGGTATTCCAACCGAACTTGTTTCCACTATTTAGTACAACGGAAGCGGCTCGGCCCAAGGGAGCCCGCATGTTGTGGTTAGGCATCGAGTGGGCGGATGCTATTACCACGGTCAGCGAGCAGTATGCCAAAGATATCCTGACACCAGAATACGGTTGTGAACTGGAATTAACCTTGCAACGCAACCAGCGTAAGCTTAGTTCCATTCTGAATGGTATCGATACCGACGTCTTTAATCCCGCCACTGATTCGTTGATTCATACCAATTTCACCCAGCGGACACCACAGCGCCGTATCCACAATAAATTATGGTTACAAAAACGCTGCCATTTACCGGTCGATCCGACGATCCCCGTGGTTGGATTGGTAGCACGGTTAGTATCCCATAAGGGTATTGAACTGATTTTGAATTCGATTGAAGAACTATCCAAGATGCACGCCCAGTTTGTGATTTGCGGCATCGGACCGAAGCATTATATGGCTGCTTTGCAGGCCGCCGAAGATCGCTATCCCCAGCAATGGCATATCCATAAGAGTTTTGATACCGTTTTTAGTCAATACGTCTACGCTGGTTCAGACATATTTTTCATGCCATCGCGCCACGAACCATGTGGTTTGTCACAACTCATTGCCATGCGCTATGGGTCGGTACCGGTGGTGCGGGCCACCGGCGGTTTAAAAGATACCGTGACAGACGGCTACAATGGCTTTGTCTTTACAAAATATTCCAGTAAAACAATGGTACAGACACTAAAACGAGCTTTAAAAATGTATCATGCCGACAAAACAAAATGGAAGAAACTGGTTGAACATGGCATGGCCGATGACTATGGCTGGAAAAAGTCGGCTTTACAGTATGCCAAGTTATATCGAAAATTACTATGACGCAAGGTTGGTTCTACACCACACTCACAGCAGCGTTAGTCTGGTTACCTTGGTCCGTAGCCGCCGAAGACTGTGCTCAAACCATTCCACCACGGGAAAGTGCCTATGATGGAATTTTGATCGACACACACTTTCACATTCCACAGACGGTGGATGCTCAACCCGGGCAGCCGGAATTAGGCAGTAATGTTACCTTAGCCGACATTGCCTGTACGCTGAAAACGGAAGGAACAAAATCGGTGTTCGCCTTCTTTCCGGTATTTGAAGGATTCGATTATGAAGTATTTATCAAAGAAGCTCGTAAAGCTGAAGCGAACTATCCCAAACGCTTTGTCCCATTTGTGATGCCGCCAACCTCGGACGATAATCCGCCCACTGTCACTGCCAAATATCTCAAACAAATGTTAAACCGTGCCAAGGGGTTATTTCAAGGGTACGGCGAAATTGGGTTGTATGAATTTGCTGAAGGTGTAGATTATCCTCCCACCTCGAAGATTTTCAAAAAGATTTACCCGGTGGTGCGGAATCATAATCTGATGGTCTATTTTCATCCCGGTGAAGACCAAGCACAGCAGTTTGCCAAAACCTTGGCGGCTCATCCCAATATCAATTTCATTGTGCATGGTGACCAAATTCAGCCGTACATTGATGAGTTGATGGATAATTATTCAAATATCTACTATTCGGTAGATATGCTGTATGGTGATCAATACCTGTTGCGACCCGAGGTGACGAAACAAGAATTTCTGGATGCAGTAGCTGATACAGATACGTTATTGCAAATTGATTGGGCCACCTGGAAACCATTGATTGAAGAACACCCGACGCGGTTCATGTGGAGTACTGATCGCGGTGATGCAGTGTGGACCTTTGACGCGGAGGTCGGCCAAACCTTGGCGAATCATGGCCGCGCCTTTATTGCCGGGTTGGATCCAGCTGTCCAAGAATTGTTTGCCTATAAAAATGCTCGCCGCTTGATGAATGTCAGCGGCCTGAATAACCTCTAAGCTTCCCTAAAACGACCAGTCGATCTATACTTACCCTATTAACTATCTAATAAGTGTTAAGCTGGAAAGTATGAAAAAATATCAACACCTAGCCGGTTGGGTGAGCGCGTGGCTGGTGGCCATGGTTCCATTTGCCAGCCAGGCCTTTACTGTCGACAGCGTTGTCACGTCAGACGATGCCACTGATGTAGTCACTGATATAAGTGACTTCATTCCGGCAAATCCGTCAGA
>CAYZUI010000130.1:0-11776 GCA_964481945.1 uncultured Gammaproteobacteria bacterium | reverse complement strand
CGATGTGGCCCAAGAATCGGCGGAAATAGTTTTGGTGAAGAGTAATCCGCTCGATATTGTCAATCTGATCACCTTAAGTAAAGCCACTGTGGCTAAGATGAAACAGAATTTATTTTGGGCAGCAGGATATAATGTCATCGCTATCCCCATTGCTGCTGGCGTATTGTATCGCTGGAATATTTTATTACGGCCAGAATATGGGGCCTTGTTAATGGCAGCGAGCTCGCTCATTGTGGTAGCTAATGCCTTGTTGTTAAAAAAGCTAGTGTTACGGTAAATTGAACACGGGTGTGATGCAATGGCTCTACCAACATTTCTGCAAGCCGATCTTGTTTCGCTTTGACCCAGAACGCGTACACCGTTTTATTTTAGCAGTCGGCCGAATCATTCCCGACATCGGTGTGTTTAACTATCATCACCCGGCGTTAGAGCAAACCATTGCTGGTATTTCGTTCCGTAACCCCGTGGGTTTGTCGGCTGGCTTTGATAAAAACGGACAAATCATTCGGGCGATTGGGACAATAGGCTTTGGTTTTGAGGAAGTAGGCTCCATCACGGCTTTACCTTGTGTGGGCAACCCCACACCACGTCTCTGGCGTTTACCGAAATCCCAAGGCATCGTCGTGCACATCGGCTTGGCCAATGCTGGGGCAGAAGCGATTGCTCAACGGCTGGAACGTCACACGTATTCGATTCCATTTGGTATCAGTATCGCCAAAACGAATTGCCAAGCAACGGTTGATCAAGCCGCTGGCATTGCCGATTACCTGGTCACAGCACAACGGTTTCGCACCATTGGTCAGTACAATACGTTAAATGTGAGTTGCCCAAATGCCTTTGGCGGCGAACCATTTCATCAACCGGCTGCACTCGAAGCATTGTTAGTAGCCTATGATCAGCTTCATATTGCTAAACCAGTGTTTATAAAAATTTCACCCGATCTGGATTTTGCCGTGGTTGATCAGTTATTAGCGGTGATGATTCGGCATCATGTCACCGGAGTAATTTGCGGGAACCTCACCAAACAGCGTGATCATTCGGTTTTGCGGGATGAGCACATTCCAACGGTTGGCGGAATCAGTGGTAAACCAACCCGAGCTAAATCCCTCGCCTTAATTCGTCATGTCTATCAGCAGGCCGGTCAGCACTTGATCATTATTGGTGTGGGCGGAATTTTTTCAGCCGAGGATGCCTATGAAGATATTCTGGCCGGGGCATCATTGGTGCAACTCATCACCGGTATGATTTATCAAGGGCCGCAATTGATCGGTCAGATTAATCGTGGATTAGTGCGTTTATTACAACGTGATGGTTATAGCCATATCAGTCAGGCGATTGGTCGTGCTATACTGTAAATCTATGATTTCACTTACCACAACCATTCCGGCAACTCCCGCCCAAGTGTATCGGGCTTGGCTAGACGGAAAAACACATGCGGCTATGACCGGGGCTAAAGCCACCGGTTCCGCCAAAGTCGGCAGTAGATTCACGGCTTGGGACGGTTACATTTTGGGAAGAAATATCAAACTGGTGCCAAGTAAACAAATTGTGCAGGCTTGGCGCACCAGTGAGTTTGCCGATGATGATCCGGATTCAACGTTGACAATTACATTAGCGAAAACAAAAACTGGCACTAAACTAAGTTTAAAACATATCGGTACTCCCAAATCGCAGGAAGCTTCTTACCGCAGTGGGTGGCAAGAGCATTACTTTGAGCCAATGCAGGAGTATTTTTCCACACCGTTATACCCGATCGCATCCCGTCAAAAAGATCGTGTATACTAAACGGTGTCGCACTAAAAGCGCAGCCTTGAAACGCGAATTGCAGATTAAACAGCTCGCCCGCGCACAAAAGCTGGCCTTGATCAAACCGTTATTTTGTGGGATAGTGTAGGCATGGCATTCCCCAAGTTACTTATGGCAGGGTTAGGACAATGGGCCCTGCTCCTGATGGTTCAGCCAGCCTTAGCTGTTGATACCCAACCTGCCTCGGCTAGCTTTGAGTTTGTCAGAACAGCGTTGCTTGACCCCAGTGGTGGCATTTACGCAAACTATCTGACAAATTATCCTAATGATCCGGACGCCGGAGTGAATCATCAGATGTTGTCTGAATATGCTGGCATTGCCATGGAGTATGCTGTCTTCGCCAACGATCAGGATTTTTTTGCCACCCAAGCTGCGTTCGTCAAAACGTATTTGCAAAACCATGTCACCCAACCGGAGCTTGATCTCTACAGTTGGCGGATTAACGAGACGTTAAACACACCGGCCAATGCCAGCGCCACGATTGATGATTTTCGCATCATCGATGGTTACCTTCAAGCTGCCAGCAAATGGGGGAACAGCGACTACCGTACAACGGCTTTGGCTGCCGCCGCTGACCTGCGCAGCTTTACCATGGTCGATGGCTATATTTCGGAAGCTGCTTCGTGGGATGCAGACGGTGTGTATGCCTCGGACACTGCCATCTTATCGTATTTTGATTTACCGGCCATGCAACGGTTAGCGGAGTTCGATAGTACCTGGACAGCAATTGAACAGACTCATTATGATCTAATTGCCGATTCGGCTACCGCCTTAGCTAACAACGGATTGTATTGGCTATACTATAATTTGAATACTGGAATATTTATTCAACAAAGTTCACTGAATACCATTCATCAAGCCATCATAGCGCAACAGTTGGCGGAAGCGGGTCATACCGAGCTGGCCCAACAGTCGTTGGATTTCTATAAAAACGAATATAATACGAACGACGGAGTTATTTATGGCGCCTATACCCCCCAAGGCGTGGCAGCCTCACCGTATGAAGATATTTCCATTTACGGTATCGTGGCGTCAACGGCGCTGTATTTAGGAGATGACAACTTCGCCAATCAATTATTTGATAAAATAACCAGCCTACAAGTGGCCGGAACTGGCACTATTTATGACGGTGCTTTTTTATGGAGTAACCCTGATCGGGTTTATGCCTTTGTGCAACTCCAAGCCCTCCGCGCCTTGGCTCAAGCTCATCCTGTACCGTACGTTCCAGAACCAATTCCTGAACCAGATCCGGTCAATTCGAATCCAGCGCCTTTGCCAAATCAACCGACTGAATCTCAACCAGAACCAGAACCCACGCCAACTCCGACTCCAACACCAACTACTGATGATCCAGTCACAGCCCCGTCCGACGACACAGCCAGTGACCCCTCTGATGAGATAGCGGATGTTATCGTTATTCATAAAGTGAGGTACAACCCTCGGACACATAAATTAGTGGTTTGGGCGGCGAGCTCGTCGTCTGATCAAGTTGAGCTTTGGATTACCAATCTGGGAGAACTCGTCTATCAACCCCGTCAACAACAGTATCGCTTAGTGAAGCGGATCAAACAAAAAAAATTACCCACCGAAATTATGGTCATCTCGTCGCGGGGCGGCAGCGCTACTAAAGTCATTGATTGTGTCAGACATCGTCTTAAGGGTTGATCAGTTAACCAAGGATTACGGACAGTTTAGAGCGGTCAATAGTATCGACTTTGCTGTGCCGCGCGGACAAGCTATTGGCTTACTGGGGCCGAACGGTGCCGGCAAATCAACCACTATTCAAATGTTGCTGGGAATCACCGCCCCCACCGCCGGTCGGATCACTTTTTTTGGCAAGAATTTTTTTCAACATCGACAAGCCTGTTTGCAACGGATAAACTTTGCTTCCAGCTTTAATACGTTACAAGGTCGGATTACGGTCTGGGAAAACCTCCAAGTGTTTGCTGATCTGTATCAGGTCGCGCAGCCGAAGCTGAAAATTAAACAGTTGGCCGAGCATTTTCGTATTACCGATTTATTTCAGGCCAGATTTTGGGATTTATCCGCTGGTCAAAAAACCCGCGTGAATTTGGCCAAGGCGTTACTGAACGATCCGGAACTTATTTTGATGGATGAACCAACCGCATCATTAGATCCAGATATCGCCGATGTCTTACTTACTTTAATTGAACAACTGAAACGAGACCGACAGCTCTCGTTACTCTATACCAGCCACGATATGGCGGAAGTGGAGCGGATTTGTGATGAGGTGTTATTTTTGGATCATGGCAAAATTGTAGCTCAAGATACACCACTGAATCTCACTAAAAAAATTACCAAGAATGAACTGGTTCTGACCTACACTGGTGATAAAGCTCAATTACTAGCTGTGTTGGAGCGCTTTCAGTTGCCATTTACCGAACCACGCCAGAACGTTGTAGCCATCACAGTAACAGATGCTCTGGTTCCCAAGGTGATTTTTAATATCAGCCAAGCCGGTGTCTGGATTACGGACATTGCGGTACATAAACCAACTTTGGAAGATGTCTTCTTGCAATTTGCGCGCACCAAACAACTATGATTTCACTCCGCCGCCTGACAGCTTTGATTCAACAAGAATGGCATATTTCCAAGCGGTCATTGGAAGTAATTATGGATCTGCCGTTTTTTTCAGCCATCGATGTGGTCTTGTTCGGTTTTGTGTCACTCTATTTACTGGGCTCGAGTAACGTCTTGTATGGGCAGTATCTCTTGCTTGGAGCCATTCTCTGGGAAATAATTCGAGTCACACAATACTCCATGAGTGTCAGCAGTATGTGGAATGTGTGGTCACGCAATTTAAGTAATATGTTCATCGCACCTATTTCTTTGAGTGAATTTGTGCTTGCGGCCATTGCCTCGGCCTTACTAAAAAGTTTTGTGATCATTCTTGGTTTAGCCGTTTTAGCCTATGGTCTGTTTGACTTTAACTTGTTTGCTCTGGGGACAGGGGCGTTACTTTGGTACAGTTTTAATCTCGCGCTATTTGGTTGTAGTGTTGGTTTACTGCTGTTGGGTCTTATTTTTCGTTATGGTACGCGGATTCAAGCTCTCGCCTGGGCACTCATTTTTATTTTTCAACCGCTAGCCGCGACATATTTTCCGGTAGCTGTCTTGCCGCCTGCGTTGCAGTGGGTAGCCTATGCTTTACCGCCGACGTATTTTTTTGAAGCAGCCCGTGCCAGCCTCACTACTGGATCGATTGATTGGTCTACGCAATGGTGGGGGATAGCGTTGAATCTCCTGTATCTCGTCATTGGGTTAGGGTTATTTCGATTTTTCTATAACCGGGCTCGAGTGACCGGACAGATGGCCAGGTTGGAGAATTAATATGAAGTTTAAAATAGTTTTTGTATCGTCAGTCGTCCTGGTCATCTCTAATTATAGTGTTTTGGCTGCTTCGCCCTGGCCAGCCGATGGCACCGCTACGGCGAACATTGCTTCTAATTTAACGACTTATAACAACACGGCAGATGGTTTTGAGGCGAGTGGCGTAGAATATCTATCTGACTATGGCTATATCGTGAATGGTGACGATGGAGATTTGGCCGTGTTAAGTAGTGCTGGAGAAGTTTTGGAATATTGGTTACCGACCGGAGATCTTGAAGGTGTGACAGTTACGGACACATCTTCTACAAATAATAAGATTTATCTGGCCAACGAGTCTGGCAGTATCATTGAAGAATTTGATCTTGCTACTGGTACTAAAACCGGCCTGGCCTGGACATTGTCGGATTTGCTAGTGAGTGGCGGTGCCGGATTCGAGGCCTTGGCGTATGTGCCTGCGACTGATGCCCCGGCAGTTTGGGGAACAGCCCAATCGGGTGGTTTTTTTATTGCCGGCTCTCAAGCGGAAGCGCAATTACGCGTCTATACTTTCGATTTGTCGAGCAGTGCTACGGTCAGTTCGTTAACACAAATTTCAGTGACCTACACTGATGTATCGGCTTTATACTATGATTCCCTCACGAAAATAGTCTATGTGGTGTTTGATGGTTCTAACGAAATGCAAGAATACAATTTAACCGGTAGTCTGATTGAGAGTTATACGTTACCAACGACCGGCTCTGAAGAAGGGATTGTTTTGATTCCGAATTGTTCAGCCAATCTGGCACAAATTGTGATAACCAATGATGCTGTTTCCAGTACAACTTCTGTGTACGGAAATTATCCCATTTCTTGCCCGGTGACCACTGTAGATGCCGATCAAGATGGTGTGGTCAGTACGAGTGATTGTAACGATAACGATGCTACTGTGGCTAGCTATCTAACAGTTTACCAAGATTATGATGGTGATGGGTTAGGCAACCCAGCCGTATCGCAGGAAGTTTGTGCGACGACTGCACCAACCGGATATGTCACCGATAACACTGATACAGACGATTCGGGGGTTATACCAGAACCAGAACCGACCTATTCTCCCGTTGAATATTTGAGTAACGGCATCGACGATGATGGTGACGGCAAGATTGACGAATGGAATACACTGGAAAGTAATGGTGTCCATCCCGACGCTGATACGATTAGTGTGACCAGTTTCGCCGGTGCGACCAATGGTGCTATTAAAGTGCGGTATGATGATGGCTCCGGGTACCGTTATACGGTCTTCTCCACGTCAACCACCAAGTTGACCAAAGTATCTTGGTATCAACAGACCGGCAAATTATTCATCAAACTTGGTCGGCGCAGGGCCAAGGTGAATCCCTTGACTGGTAAGGTGCTGCGTCGTTCTACCATCAGCAAAAAATAATTGACAAGGTTGCCATACTCTTTCATACTTATGTCATGATAAATACATACCTACACAAAACGGTTATTTTAGTTTCGACTCTATTTTTGGCGTCTGTCCAAATTGCCTCCGCTTCTGATGGTTGGCCAGCCACAGATTCAGTGGGAAAGCAAATTGCGTTTTACTCTGATGCCAGCGGTGTTGTCTACCAAGAACGGCTCGGTACATTTTTTGTTGTGACTAATGCCGGATGTGTAAAGCAAATCAATATCAGTGGAACAGAATTAAGTAGTTACTGCCCGAGCGCCTGGACTGACTTAGAAGGCATTGCGGTAGCAGATTATGACAGTAACTATTTGTATCTGGGACTCGAATCGCCTCAGGCTATCTATGAGTTCGATATTTCCACCAATAATCTGACCGGAAAATCCTGGACCTTAAGCGGTATGTCGGTGGCGACAGGCGCTGGATTAGAAGGTCTTGAGTATGTCAACGGATATTTCTACGCTGCATCACAAAATAACGGTAGGGTCTATAAGTATTCCGTAGATTTATCTTCCAGTGGATCTGCCTCTTTACTTGGTTCATTTTATCCTTATTCAGGCTATACCAAAGATTTAGCGGCCTTAAGTTATTCTGCCGATACCGACACGCTGTACTCATTGTATGATGGCGGTAATAGATTGGTGACTACCAAAGGAGACGGCACCTACATCAACCGCTACCAATTGCCCACTGGCACCATCAATGAAGAAGGTTTTGTGGTTGTACCAAATTGTTCCAACAGTTCTACCAACGTGGTGATTACGGAAGATTCTGGTCGCATCATGTTGTTCAGTGGTTTTCCAATTCAATCCGTGCAATGCCCAGTAGTTGATGCAGACAACGATGGAGTAGCCGCCGCGAATGATTGTAATGATACTGATGCCAGTGTGAGTGTGAATCAAACCTATTACCGGGATGCTGATGGCGATGGATTGGGTGATCCAGCAGTCACTTCTGTAGTGTGTTCCTATATTGTTACGACTGGGTACGTTACTAACTCCACAGACCTGAATGATTCCGATTATGATAATGATGGTGTCAGTACCAGTTCTGATTGTAACGACCTAGACAGTTCTGTATCAGCGTTGTTAACTGTTTACCAAGATTTTGATGGTGATGGGTTAGGCAACCCAGCCGTATCGCAGGAAGTCTGTGCGACGACTGCACCAACCGGATATGTCACCGATAACACTGACACAGACGATTCTGGTATTATTCCAGATCCAGAACCAACCTATTCGCCGATTGAGTATCTCTCTAATGGTGTCGATGATGACGGGGATGGAAAAATCGACGAATGGAATACACTGGAAAGTAATGGAGTACATCCAGATGCTGATACAATCAACGTCACGAGTTTTGGTGGTGCGACCAACGGTGCCATCAAAGTGCGGTATGATGACGGTTCAGGTTATCGTTATACTGTATTCACTGTGACAACATCGAAGTTGACCAGAGTGGCGTGGTATGAAACGAACAAAAGTCTATTAGTGAAGCTGAATCGGAAGTACGCTATCGTTGATGCATTCACGGGGTCCATCTTTGCGAGCTATTCTGCAGTCAAAAAATAACTAGTCTTGACAGAGTAGTCCCTTTCCGCTATCCTTACCCAGGTTTATTAAAGTCATCGGTACTCTGGTCGTTACGTTATGTTTCCGGAGCATCGGTACATAACGCAACATCTATGGCGACATTCGCTGTCCTTGGCATTCCTTCAGCTGCTCTTCAGCTGCTCGAGCAACGCCACATTACTATCCCTACTCCCATTCAACATCAGGCTATCCCTCCGGTGATGCAAGGCCATGATGTGATTGGTTTAGCCCAAACCGGCACCGGCAAAACTTTGGCGTTCGTCCTGCCCACGGTTATCAAATTAGTTGGTCGTACCGGACAATGTGTCATCTTGGTACCTACACGAGAACTGGCCCAACAAGTCATCGAAGTCTGGCAGTGGTTTGAACGCTCGGCCAAACTGCCCTCGGCTTTGGTGATTGGTGGAGCCGCCATGGGACCACAAATCTCCGCTTTGAAGCGGCAACCCCGCTGTATTGTCGCAACACCGGGTCGGTTAATCGATTTATTGAAACAGCGCGTGACACGTTTGGATCAGGTCAACACTGTGATTCTTGACGAAGCCGACCGGATGTTTGATATGGGCTTCGCTCCACAAATTAAAGAGATTCTCAAACAGGTACCACCCATTGAGCAACGGCAAACGTTATTATTTTCTGCCACCATGCCCAGTAGCATTGTCTCGCTGGTGCGGCAGAATATGCGTACCCCGGTATCAGTTGAAGTAGCTCCCAGTGGCACGACCGCTGAAAATATTGAGCAGGAATTTATTGTGGTTGAAGCCGGACATAAAATGACGGCCATCTTTGAGCTTTTAGAAAATAAGTCACTAACGACTTTGCTGTTTTCTCGGACGAAACATGGTGCCAAGCGCATCACTCGGACGTTACGTGATCGCGGTTTACGAGCCGAAGAAATCCATTCCAACCGATCACTCTATCAACGCAAACAGGCCATGCAGGCCATTCAACACAAACGCTCTAATATTTTGGTAGCCACAGATATTGCGGCCCGGGGCATTGATATTCCTCACC
Organism: uncultured Gammaproteobacteria bacterium; assembly: GCA_964481945.1. GTDB lineage: Bacteria > Patescibacteriota > Patescibacteriia > UBA9570 > UBA9570 > UBA9570. The sequence continues at coordinate 2,569 of CAYZUI010000130.1, read as the reverse complement.
TTGATCTGGTGATTAATTATGATCTGCCCGAACAAGCCGAAGATTATGTCCATCGCATTGGTCGCGTGGGGCGAGCTGGTCGTACCGGTAAAGCGGTGTCGCTGGTGCAAATTGATCAGGGTGATTTATTGCGCCGGATTCAGCGCTTTGTGACCAAACCAATGAAACAAGTGCATTTGAAGGCCGTTAAGAGCCCTGAATTACTGCAGACCAGTGCACCGGCTGGGCGTCGCCAATTTGGTGGGCGACGTTTTTCCGCCAAAGGCGGATCTGCTTTTGGCGGAGGCGGTCGAGGTAGCGGCGGAGGACGTCGGCGGGGTTTTCAGCGCAGACGTTTTAGTTAACCACTTCTGCTTGCTCTGCTAAGAAATTTCTCCGAATTTGTTCACTCTTACCTATAAAGCTGGTTACTTCTGGCCTTGGTTCACCGCCATTCAGTTCAGTAATTCGGCCTACTAATCGTTCGGCAATGGTTCTCCGTTTCGTATCATTTGCTTCTGTTAATATGACCTTCAACAAAGCATCCTTGTAGACACCAAGTTGTAAATTGATTTCATCCAACCAGGTGTAATTTTGTCTGGCCCAGTTGAGCACTTCGCCATTCGCCTCCCTAGGATCAATTAAGAATTGTGTATCGGCGCGACAAGCCACCCCTGGCAGCATCAGGAGGGATAATTCTTGAGCGGCAATCCGGGAATACTTTAAAGCGTCAACGCCGGTATTACGCCAAACGAACATAAAACCTTTATCGCCGATAATCCCTTCACGCTTCAAATCCTCCGGTGTAATTTCTTCCCGTTCCAACACGATCTGTAAAGTCTCTGTCATGGTTTGGACATACAACTGACGTCTTTGTTCATAAAACTCCTGACATTTTCCAACATGTTCTTCTAATGGGGTCAATTCACCCTTACTTCTTATTTCTGCCTCCCTGGCTAAAATGGCTTGCCAGGCTAAATCGGCCAGACCGGAAAAACCTAACGAGCGGCCATATGCTGGAGTAAGAAATGATTGACGGAACTGCGCAAATTTTTCCTGGCTCTCGTTTGAATACACGATACCCATGCGCGACCCCGGAGCACCTTTTTTAGAAGTGGTTTCAAACACCACCACTCCGCCATCCAGTTGCGTAAATAATGATTCTTTCATTTCGGATGCGCCTAAATCTTTATAGGCCATATCTTGGAAGACCATGACTTTATGGTCGGCCGCTCTGATCACTTTAGCGATTTCCCCGTAATTGAGCTTGCCTGGAATAGGATTTCCTTCCGAGAGGTAAACGGCTTTGCACCTCGGGTCTTGCAAAGCGGTGGTTAATTTTTGGATATCTAATCCCTGTTGATTAATGGGAATAACTCGTAATTTAATTAACCCCAATCGTAATTGCGGCTCCAAGGCCAGTAACATACCGGGATAAATTGGCTCGGTGACAACAAGTACCGCCGGACGCTCTGCCGAAGCTTCTTCTTGAGTGACTAAATAATCTCCCACTAAACCGAGGGCTTCTTGCGATCCGTTAACCACAAACAATCCTTCGGCCGGTTTGTCAAAATTTTGCATTATTTTACTCCTGACCTCTATCGGAACGAAATCATTTAATAGCCCGAACCGTAATCTTTCCGTTCCGCCAGATTTGTTGGCGTATTGTAATGCTTCACCGGCTCGGTGCAGAAATTCTTTTGGCTTAGCGACGATGTGTCGTAAAATAGCTATAAAAACTTTCTTATAAAACTCTCTAACTAATTCTGGTGGCGGTAAACCGCCGCCTAAATTACTTAATTTTTTTGGATCATCCAGGTCGGGTTTAGCCGCACCGATAATTTCGGCCAAGAGCGATACTCTACCACCATGCCAACCCTCTGGCATTCCGGAGATCAGTTGCATTGTCGGTTTTTCTTCAGCAGAGGTTGGAGTCGTCTCCAGGCCAGCTGCTCCTGAAGACATCGCCGGATGGCTAGCTGGCTCTTGGTCGGCAGTGGCTTCACTCATCTGTAAGGTGAGACCGGTTAATTCATGAAACAGTCCATTAGCGGTGATGGCGCTAAATTCTGTTCGCTTACCTTCAGCAATTTCACCCAACTCATGAAGAAACAATTGTTGGATAGAGTGCTCTACGGCAGCCTCTGGCTTTGGCGATCCATATCTCTGTTCGATACCCACAAGGTGTTCGATTAAAAGTTAAAAAGACATGAACAGTGTAGCAGATAATCAGGTTCTTTTCAACTGAATACGAAACCGCTTGGTTGAAGTAGTATACTCTTCGGCGGCAGTACCAGTGGGTGTATATCTTACTTTATAACGCGTGGTTTTCTTTGTGCGCTTATGGAAAACGGCCTTGCCTTGGGTGTTGGTACGATCCGTATCAATTTTTTTCCAATTGCCTGATACTTTTTTCCACAAAGTCACTTTTTTTCGCGTTAATTTCTTATCCGTTGCGGCATCTTTTAAAGCCACCGTAATTTTTTCCGTCGATTTTTTTAGACGAAATTTGGCTTTCCCTTTAATGTCATAGGCACCACGGGTATTGCCTGCCACTAAGCCATCAAACAGTAAGCTATTAAAGGTTTCA
>CAYZUI010000129.1:0-6925 GCA_964481945.1 uncultured Gammaproteobacteria bacterium | reverse complement strand
CATGGCGATCTTGTCCCGCAACTCGGCGGGAATCTCGTCCTGGTGGACGAGAATGAAACGACCATCGTCTTCGCCGAGGTTGGCGTTGAGTTGCACGGCGCGTCGCACCATTTCTTTGCTGCTAACCCAGGTCTCGCCTGGACTCAAGAACGAGACCAACTCGTACTCCCTCTCTCCGAGCCTGAGTACGATGCTATCAGTCTGCACTCTGTTCGTGATACCCTCCCTTCCCATTGCGGGTGTCAACAGCAATCATGACAGAACGACATGTATGGCTGCTCGCAGCCGCAAGGTATATCGAAAGAGCGGAGAGACACATCATAGTAGTCTAAAATGAGAAGGTGTCAAGACGAACTAACGGACGTTCAGCTAAATCTCATTACTCACGCGGGCATCCACATTGGCACGTAAGTAGACTTCTACGAAACCAATTAAACAGCAGGTCTGGCGAGCGTTTCAAGTTGACGAATAGCGTCGTCGTACTTTTCTTTAGGAAGCGAGGCGCTATGTATGGGGGTCTCTTGTGGCACCGTACGAAAACGTTCTGCGCGCAACTCTGAGTCGATTTCTCCTTCAAGTGTAAAACCAATTTGTGTAAGCAACTGTCCATATGTTCTTGAAGCCACTAATGGCGATGTAGCTGTGATCCCGGCCACATCATTGCGCAGTTTAAGTTGTTCAATAAGTTGCAATAATCCTTTGGTCATCAGGGGTAATTTTTGTTCACCCAATGTCTGACCCGGTGATACATGGATATGTGCCCAACCATGTTCACCGATACCATACGAAATAAAATCTTCATCATCGAGCGATGTAAAGTGGCCTTCACGAACAAAGGCTCTCCTCTGAATACGTTCCCAAAGTGCTGGATCTGCCTCGCGAATACGACTAATGGATTGATCAAGTAATGTGACCACGGCTTCTGTAAATTGCTGATTCGGCAAAGCTGTGTCTATTGCCCTGAAACTGGTTACAATTTCATCAATACCCAGACCCAGTTTTTCTTGAATGATGTCACGGAACATCTGGATATACTGTAGTTTGTCATACACGAAGTCCAGGCGAGCAGCATTAGAGGGTAGTTGATCTAGCTGCTGTGTAAGAGCCAGCTGCCAAATACGACTGCTTTGCTCAATCGTTGCGCTCGGCCGTTGTTCACTCATAGAGTCTAGTTATTCTCAGCAGCTGTAACCTCGTCGATTAGACCAGTCAATTGAGTTTGCCCTTCAGGCGTTCCAAAATACCAACTATGTTCGCTCTGGGCTCGCCAATGCGCAACCGTTAATAATAGGCGCTGTTCAGGATCAAAGGTTGTCTCGATCACACTACGGAAATCATCAGGAGAGCTTGCCCGTTTTGCCAATTCAGCAATTTTGTCAGCAGCCTCTGCAGCGCTGGTAGCATCCAGACCACTCGCAACCAACGTAGGCTTGATCATATCGGGAGCTAGTTGTGTACCATGCTCAGAAAATGCTGCAGCAATATCATCCTGTGCAGCCTCCACATGCTGTTGAACCATTGTAAAATAAACCTCTGAACTTGCTCTGACTCTCTGTTCTAACTGCCTCTGCTGTTCTGGTTCTAAACGATCTACCCGGTCTCGTAAACGATCAGACAGTTCTTGTTCCGCTGAACCATCTTCCGGTTTGAATGGTTTTAAATTTCGTTCGAATTGTTGAGTGCCTACTCCCATACCACTATATAATTTAAATTTAAGATCGAATTATCTGGATAATAGCATAAAAAATAGCGTTTTGTCAATGTACATTGTTGTTAACCCCATACTTCATGTATGTGGGTTAACAAAGGACATTTAGTCAATTTCGTTTGTCACGCGGGCATCAACGGTGGAACGAAGATAGGCTTCCACAAACCTATCCAGTTCGCCATTTAACACGCGGTCAGGATCCGATTCCTCATATTCCGTGCGGTGATCTTTCACCATTTTATAGGGATGCAGGACGTACGAGCGTATTTGATTCCCCCATTCAGCCGAAGTATATTCGCCGCGCAATTTCAGCTTTTCCGCTTGTTCGGCTTCGAGTTGCAATTGATGTAGTTTAGCGCGCAAAATTTTCATGGCGGTGGCCTTATTTTGATGTTGCGAACGTTCGTTCTGACAGGTCACGACAATGTTGGTGGATAAGTGGGTGATGCGCACGGCAGAATCGGTGGTATTCACGCCCTGGCCACCTTTCCCACCCGACCGATACACATCAATCCGAATATCTTCATCTTTGATTTCAACCGGACTGAGCTCGCCCAATTCAGGTAACACTTCAATGAGCGCGAATGATGTCTGCCGTAGCGCATCCGCATTGAAGGGTGATTGCCGCACCAAACGATGTACCCCATGTTCGCTTTTCAGATAGCCATAGGCATACCGACCGATCACTTCCATGGTGACTGATTTGATTCCGGCTTCGTTCCCACGCGACAGATCAAGCACAGTCACCGTGAACCCTTTACGTTCACAGTACCGCATCACCATGCGCATGAGCATTTCCGCCCAATCTTGGGCATCCACTCCGCCGGCTCCGGCATGAATGGCTAAAACAGCTGACGCATCATCGTATTTTTTTCCAAAGAGCAAATGAAACTCCAATTCGGCAAATCGTCCTGCAATCGTTTTGGTTTGCTGTTCTAATTCTCTAGCCAATTCTGCATCCTTTTCCTGTTCATTCAGCTTGGTCATTTCCTGAAGAGCAGAAGCTTGTTGCTGTAATTGCTCCCATGTCGTAATTTCCTTGCGTAGATCATTGACCACGCGACTGACGTGTTGAGCGTGGCTTGGCTGCTGCCAAAAATCCGGCTGACTCATTTCCGCTTCTAAAGCCACCACCTTAGTACGCATGCCGGCAATGTTTAATTGTTCACCAACCTTGGTGATGCGCTGTACCAGATCATTCATGACAGTACAGTACCACAATGGTATAATAGATGTCATGTTGAGCCGACGTTTGCTACTGTTCATTGGCCTGATCCTGCTGGTAGGTGGCAGTATTGCTGTGGGTGCGTGGTGGCTACAAACCCGTGCCAACCAAGCAGCAGTGGAAGATGCAGCGGCAGCAGCGGCTGCTCAATTAGCGGCCGAACGACTCAATTTTTTCGATAGCGAAGAACGACGGGTGTTCTTTCTTAGTTTAGGCGAAACCGAACCGGCTCTGTATGGAACGAATGCGGTCAGTAAAATCGTTCAGCCATTGGAGGTGGAACAATCCACGATCTACAGCAACTATTTACCGGACAGCCAACACTGGTACAGCGTCATGGGTCAAACTGTGCAACGTCATGGTTCCGGCCAGTCAGAAACCATTACCAGTCTCACCCAAACACCCATCATGGCTAATGCGGTGAGCACTCAACCATCTTTGGCGGTAGATACAACCGAACACTACCTGGTTTATGTCAGTCGTGCAGACTATGCTGAACAAATTCATCTGGTTGATCTCACCACCCAGCAAGAAACCGATCTCTATCAAGGCGAGCCAAATGTACACCTAGCGAACTTAACCTGGTCACCCGATAGTACTGAACTAGCCTTTACTGAAAATGCTGGTAAAATCATCACCGTGACGTTGGCTGGCGCAGAAACGCATACACCCATTAGTCTACCCTTTCACGAATTCAGTTTTGTTAGTTGGATCACCTTGAATGAAATTGCCTCAGTCGTGAGTAGCACTGCAGCCAATCCTGAACCATTTCAGCCTAAATTACTGGTATTTGATCGGCTGGGTCACGTCGTGGAAGAGCATGCCGTGTTTGAAAAAATTGGCGTACCTCGAGTAGTGTGGTCGGCTGATGGTAGTCAGTTTCTTTTTTATAATCCCTGGCAGAATACTTTTGTGATCTATAACCGCTATGATCAGTTGATCCAATCATTGACTGTGGCCGCACCGGGTAAATTAGTCCCGTTTGGCTATACCGCTGGTACTGGCCCGTTTACGCTCACCCAACCGCAAACCGATACCACGATAACCGATACCACCTCCAGCGATGACACCACACCCTTTGAGGTGACAGCCGAAGAGTGGGAACGCTATAACACAACCATGCGCAATATCCTCAAACAGTGGCCAGTTGATTTTTCCACCTACCGTTTTGCCACGACAGACTACGGCCTCGAGGTAGCGTTTACTGTACCAGATGATGCCAAAGCGCCAGTCGAACTCATTTTTATCCAAACCATCCTGCAAGCCTTTGCCGTATTACCGGACGTACCAACGATTACCGTAGTGATGGGTGACTGGGAGGTTAAAGAGTTGTCACGGACAACAGTGAATGAAGTCAGTCGGTTGGTTGCCGGACAGTCCGTAGAAGAATTATTTGTGATTAGCTCCCAAAATCCCGTAGGAAAACGCACTCTGAAATTCGATGACTTCATCTATTCGCGCTATGGTGACTACAATCCGTATCCTACTCTGGCACTGCTGACAGCCACTACCCCAACGCAACAATTCTATGCCACGGCTCGCTACACTGTGCTCTATCCTAAGACCTTAAGTGTCCGTTCGCCGGATGAGCGCGAAACACTGTTCTATACCGGAGAAACCAATTTCCTTTCGCCGACGGCTTGGTCGGAATTCGGTTTAACCATTAAAGTGTACGATGCTCCAAACATCACCTTGGAACAATGGTTAAGTGTTAATCGCCTTGATCAACTTACTGAACTGACCGATCTGACTTCTCGTCAGCCCACGCTTAGCCGTCACGTGATCACTGGTACAACCTATGCGGATGAATATGTGCTCTTGGCGGATAATTATGTCTATGTCTTGACAATACAACGGGATGACGGTTTAACCGAAGCTGATCGTATGCTCCTAAAAAGCCTAGTCGAATCATTCAGCCTATTTTATGCCCTTCAGCGTTACTAAAGAATTTAGCTTCGCCGCCGCGCACGCCCTGACGAAATACCACGGGAAGTGCGAGAATATGCACGGCCATAATTACCGTTTATGCGTTACGGTGACTGGCCCACTCACTGGTGATGATCTGGTGATAGATTTTGTGGAATTAAAAACCATTATCCAGGAAAAAATTATTCAACAACTTGATCATACGAATTTAAATGATCGTTTTCCTAACCCCACCTGCGAGCTGATCGCCCAGTGGATATTTCAACAACTGGCTACCAGGCTACCCGTCACCAGTGTTCAACTGTTCGAAACAGATACTTCGTCTGTAACCTACCATGAATGATCGTTTATTTGTCTTTGGGTAGTAATATCGAACCACGTCTTGAGTATCTTGATCGAGCGGTGACCGCCTTAGAAAGTTTGGGTCGTGTGACTGCATTATCGCCAATTTATGAAACTGAACCATTAGGTCCAGGCCAACAAGCTTGGCATCTCAATCAAGCGGTAGCACTGGAAACCCAGTTGAAACCAATTGAGTTATTACGGGCGTGTCAGCAGATTGAAATCGCCTTAGGCAGAACAGCCCACCAACGGCTGGGACCACGCGAAATCGACATTGACATTCTGCTCTATAACGGTAGAGTAGTGAACACACCTGAACTAGTTATTCCACATCCGGCTCTGTCCCAACGTCGTTTCATGCTCATACCCCTTAACGATATTGCCCCTGACCTCACGGATACTTTACTCAAAGAATGTACCGATACCTTACAAGTGAAACATTATGAATCAAGCTAAGATTTCAAAATACATTACTGACTTAATTCACGAAATTGACCCGCAGCCTAAACGTGAAGGGTTAGCCGATACGCCCAACCGGGTAGCGAACAGTTTTGAAAAGTTATTCTCTGGCTACGGCATTGATCCGAACGGTCTACTGACATTCTTTGATAGTGAAAACTACGACGAGATGATTACGTGCAAAGCGATCGATTTCTACTCAACCTGTGAACATCATCTTCTGCCGTTTTACGGTAAAGCCTACATTGGTTACATACCAAACAAAAAAATTGTCGGTTTATCTAAACTGCCCCGAGTGGTTGAAGTATTTGCTCGTCGTTTACAAAACCAAGAACGGCTCACCTCTCAAATTACTGATTTTCTTGAGCAAGCGCTACAAGCCAAGGGTATCGGCGTACTGCTGGAAGCGACACATCTGTGTATGCAGGCCCGTGGCGTGGAGAAACAAAATACCGTGGTCACCACTTCATCGTTTCGCGGTTTATTCAAGAGTAACTTCAACACCCGAAATGAGTTCCTATCAGTTTGCTTTAATCGATAATCGCCGAGCGTATCTCGGAATTGGTTTAAAAAAAATAGTGCAATCCTGGGCAGAATTAGAACGCGTGCAGGGAATCGCGATTGGTTATATCGATTACGACCAAACCGTCTATTTTGGTGTGTTTCGCAGTCTCAAAAAAATCCCGGTCACAAAATTAATCGACCCTACCCCATTTCGACTCGGCAAACTACGCGGCGAACCATTTTCTCTGTATAAAAAAAAGATCGCCCAATTAAAATATCATTTATCGATTGGTGATATCTATCAAGCCAATTATTGTTATCGATTATCGGCCCGTACTAACGCTACGCCGAATCAACTGCTGTATCATTTTATGCAGAAACAACCAACTCCCTATGCTGCGTTGATCAATACCCCGGATATCAAAATTGTCAGTAACTCTCCGGAATTAGGTGTACGTATCGATCATCAAACGATCATCTGTCAACCGATGAAAGGCACCCGTCCAAAAACTGCTGACAAAAAAGAATTGGTGGAAAGTAAAAAAGATCAGGCCGAATTAGATATGATCACGGATGTGGTGCGAAATGATTTAGCTCAGTTTGCTGTGCCAGGCAGTGTGAAAGTGAAACGACGACGGCAGATTGTTGGTTTCAATACCGTTTGGCAAGCGCAATCAGTCATTCAGGCTAAGCGTCCAAAATCAATACACACACTTGAAGTGATGAAAGCCCTGTTACCCTATGCTTCTGTCACTGGGGCA
>CAYZUI010000128.1:0-4947 GCA_964481945.1 uncultured Gammaproteobacteria bacterium | reverse complement strand
AGAGCAATGGTGGTGGCCGGAATAACGGCTAGAACGGCAACCAGGGCAAACGCCAAGGTCGGCTTCCAGGCAAGTTTAAATTTCGCTTTTGGTGACACTGGTTGGGCTAAAATTTCCGGTTCGACTTTCGGCTCTTCCGGTACCGCCGGGGTATCAGAAACGATTATCGGTTGAACCGATTCAACTGCCTCTGGAGCAATCTCGACAACGGTTGCTGGCTCGGCACTGACCGGGGAATATTTCCGCAAATCCAAAACATTCGACTGTGGTACGCCTAAACGCTCGGCGGCATCGGCGTGAGTTTCCAAGTGTTTTGGTTTAAGGTTTGGTGAGTACTTTCTCATACAAGGCCAAGGTTTGTTTGGCCATACGCTGCCAGCTGTAGCGCTTGACTTGCTGATGACCTAATTGAATTAACTGGGATCGTAATGGTGGATCTTGTTCGAGTCGCTGAATGTGTTTCAGTATACCAGAAATGTCATCTTGTTCAAAATATAAGGCCGCTTCCCCTAACACTTCCGGCAAACAGGAGGTGCGAGCGGAAATCACGGGTGTACCATAGAGCATCGCTTCCAGCGGCGGCAAACCAAAACCTTCATAGCGCGAGGCAAAGACATAGGCAAAGGCTTGCTGATAGAGCTTCGGCAGATCCTGATCGGGTACAAAGCCAATAAATTTGACTCGATCATCCACATTTTTAGCCCAGGCAAATTGTTGTAAGCGTTTGTAAAAATAATCTGGCTGCCCGACGAAAACACACTGCAGTAGATTCCCTTGTTTTTTCAATTGCTGCATAACCAAGATCAGTTGCTCAAGATTTTTATGGGGGTAGGCGTTGCCCACATACAACAGATACGGCTGACGAATATTGTACCGTGGTAAAACATCATGTTGTCCCGGTGTAAACGCATCCACGGCCTCATAGGTTACACTCACCCGGTCACTGGGTAAATGAAAAAAATCCATCAGGTCCGCTTTGGAATACTGGGAGACGGTAATAATGTGCCGCGCGGCCAAGGCGGCATGGCGAATGACGCGGTTGTAGGCCAACTGTTTGAACTGATACATCATTGGCCCAAGGGTGGTGGCCCGTTCCGTGGGAAAACGACTAATGATTAAATCATGAATCGTCACGATGAATGGACCGCGGTAGAAGATTGGCACATTAAAATGCGGAAAATGCATCAGATCAACTTTTTGTCGTTTAATCAGTAACGGCATGAAAATTTGTTCGGCCAGCGAATACCAGGCATAGGGTGCGGCCACCAGCTGCACATGAGCGTGGTGATACGGCCAGCGTTTCACCAAATCCTCCGGCACAAACACGACGTAGTCATTGGTTTTGTCTAATGCAAACAGATGACGCAACAACATTTGCGTGTACCGGCCTAATCCCTTTGATTGTTCTCCGCCAAAAAACCTGGCGTCAATCCCAATACGCATGGCTGTCAGTATACTGCCTGCTGCAGAACCTGCAACGTTTGTCGCGCTGCGTTCTCCCACCGAAATTGGGTCACGCGCTCTTGTCCAGCAGATATGAGTTGTGAGCGTAAAGCCTGATCGGTGGTCACAGCCGTGACGGCGTGCGCGAGATCACGACCGGAATAGGGATTCACATAGAATGCAGCTGGACCACAAATTTCTGGAATAGCCCCAGTGGCACTGGCGATGACCGGCACACCAACCTGCCAGGCTTCCAACGGCGGAAAGCCAAACCCTTCATATAAACTGACATACACGAGGGCTTGAGCATGCTGCAAAATATACCATTTTTCACCTTCCGATACATACCCAAAACCACCAGCGGTATCTCCAATCACCACAATTGGTACAGATAACTTAGCTTGCTGAATCATCTCAATATTTTTTCTGCCTTCCCCCGTGCCAATGATAACAACATACTGCTCGGGTAAACCAGTGACTGGAATTGGTTGTACTGGTGTTGGTGCCCCTGAATACACGGTGGTGATTCGATTGTCCGTTACACCAAACTGTTGTATTAAATCTGTTTGAGTAGTTTGTGATACAGCAATGATATGGTGGGCCCGCTGCAGCTGGGCAGCTGGGCGAATCAATTGATGCCACAAACGTTGTTTCATAGATAGTAAGTGTGAATATAGTCGAATAGTACAATCATGAACGGTTAAAACAATTGGGCAATGTTGGTTGACTGAAACAAAATTCCAATTGGGCATAAATAACACATCGATTAAACGTAATGTTTGATCAATGGGCGGTATGACTCCCAGCGCCACTAATTTATTTGGAACGCGCAGATGACGCCATTCCACTAGTGGATAATCCAAAAATGGTTTAAGACGCTCAACTGGTACATTCCAGCCAGAGGTAAATAAACAGATAGTATCAGTACGATTTGGCAAAGCCAGAAGAGCTCGAAGTAATTCAGCAGTGTAGACAGACACACCAGAGGGGTGTGACTCTAATAGTGATCGCGCATCGATGCCTAAACGCATCGTTAGTGCAGATAGCGACGAGTATAAACCAACAACACCGCCAGTAGCCAACCAGCCACTACGCCCACCCCTGTCACCAGAAGAACATTCGTGGGCTGATACACGATGACCGGAGTAAATGAACCTAACTCAAACAAACTTTGCCCAGCCGTATCCACCGAGGCTAGAGCAATTTCACGATCTAGGATGATAGTCATGGCATCGGCCAAGGCTTGCGCTTCACTCTCCTGATAACGGCTAAAGGTAACGGTGAATTGCTGGGAAGAATCTTGATCGGTCCGAAACTGACTGGTGAAACGACTTAAGTTATCAATCTCATAACCAATACCGGCTGTCTCGTAAATCTCACTGATCAGGGCCGGGCTGCGTAATAAGCTCATGACATGTTGGGTAAACAGTTCCGCACCTTTCAAATCGTAATACGAACCGTATTGATAATCCGCTGTCACTGTTCGATTCACCAACCGAATGTCATAGGTTTGCACTGCCCGATACACCGCTGGTCGACGACTAGCCAAGCCATAGGTTGTGGCACCTACCACGAGACCAAAAATCACCACAAACCACAGGGAGTGGCGCAGTACAGAAATATGATCTTTTATTTGCATATGGAGTATCGTACCTGATCACCGGCCCTGTGTAAACTGCTGATAGGCGCTCTCCACAAAGGTTTTGATGTTTTGTTCAAAATGACTCATGGAAAATTGGTTAGCCTGTTGTTGAATGCGCGCTGCATCATAGTGCTTGGGATCCACTCGCACAATTAAATCAGCCAGATCTTCCCAGGTTTGCACATCAAACCATTCACCGGTTACACCCGGCTGAACGATTTCTCGAGCACCGCCAGACCGATAGGCAAACACCGGCCGACCCGAGGCCATCGCTTCGACCATGGTAATGCCAAAATCTTCCACCTGCGGATTAATGAACGCCAGACATTCCCGATACAAGGTGGCTAGTTCATCATCGCTGACCTTGCCGACAAATTCGATGTTGTTTCCAGCTTGGGCGCGGAGAGCATGCTCTTCTGGTCCGGTGCCGAAAATTTTGAGTTTACGGCCAAGATGATTAAACGCTTCCACCACCAAATCAAATCGTTTGTATGGTCCCAAACGACCGCCGGTTAAATAATAATCCCCGACCTGGCCTGCCGAAAATCGGGCGGTATCGACTGGCGGATAAATCACTTCAGACGGCTTATGATAATACTTGGCGATGCGGTCTTGTACCAAACGGGAGTTGGCTACAAACCGATCAACTCGTTCAGCGGCCATTTTGTCCCACATTCGCACATAGGTCAGAAAAAACGGCAGCAACCATTTAATGGCACGGTTCACGCCCAACTCTTGAACATACTCATGCGTATCGCTCCACAAATAGCGCGTTGGCGTGTGACAATAACTGATATGCAGCGTATCCGGTCGCGTAATGACGCCTTTGGCAAATGAAGCGGTACTGGAAAGCACCACATCATATTCCATTAAATCATAACTCTCGACGGCCGTAGGCATGAGCGGAAAAAACCACTGATAATGTTTTACGCCACCCGGCCAGTGTTGTAAAAACGATGTCCGAATATCTTTGCCCCGGAAAGCATCATTGGCGGTGGCGGGATCATGCACGATCAAAAAGGTCGGGGCCTCCGGCCACACCCGTTGAAAGGCTTGCAACACTTTTTCGGCTCCCCCATCTTGGGCCAGATGGTCATGCACTAAAGCGATTTTCATAAAGCGGTGCGACGTTTGAATAAAATAAACGGTGTCTTAAACAGGATATACACATCAAGCAAAATACTCCAGTTCTCCATATAATAGGTATCCAAGCGAACTTCCTCGGAAAATTGCAGATCGGATCGTCCAGAAATTTGGGCCAAACCGGTGACGCCTGGTTTCATCGTTAAAATAGCCCGTTGATAATCGGCATAGCCCTCAACTTCACGCGGCTGGTGCGGCCGGGGACCAACTAAACTCATTGTGCCCAGCAACACATTGATAAACTGCGGAAACTCGTCTAGGGAAAATCGTCGAATGATTTTTCCTACCCGGGTCACGCGCGGATCATCTTTAATCTTATACACCGGCCCAGTTTTGATACTACGCTCCACAATCAATTTTTGTTCCAGGGCTAAGGCTTCCGACGTATGCTGAAATTGATCACCGATACAGTACTCCTGTTTCATGGAACGAAATTTCAAGGTATCGAATTCTTTGCCGGACTCACCGACTCGCCGATTCCGATAAATGACCGGTCCCCGTGAATCTAATCGTACAGCCACAGCGGTCAGTGCCATGATCGGACCAAACACCATCAAACCAAGTATGGCCAAAGTTATATCGAGTGCTCGTTTAAAAATGCGCCCCCAGCCTTGCAATGGGGTACGCCGTAATTCCACCAACGGAATCCCAGCCACCGGGCGCATCACCACGTGTGACACCTGGGTATCAAAAATATCAGCGGCATACTTGAAATCGAC
>CAYZUI010000127.1:0-7127 GCA_964481945.1 uncultured Gammaproteobacteria bacterium | reverse complement strand
TGGGCTCTGGCACATCACAGGCCGCCGGCATGGCTTTGGGCTTTAAGATGGATCAGACCGATCAGCATGTCTGGTGTTTAACCAGCGACGGTGAGCAACAAGAGGGGAATACTTGGGAGGGAGTGATGTTTGCCGCGGCGTATCATTTGGATAATCTGACCGTGATCATGGATCGCAACTACATCCAGATTGACGGGAATACCGAAGACATTATGCCGTTGGATCCGTTGGCCGATAAATATCGGGCCTTTAATTGGCAGGTGATTGAAATTGATGGTAATGATATGGCAACGGTGATCAAAGCCCTGGAAGACAGTAAGCAAGTCAAAGATAAACCAACCTTAATTTTAGCCAACGTAGTCCCAGGAAAAGGAGTCAGCTTTGTGGAAAATGACTATGTCTGGCACGGCAAACCACCAACCAAAGACGAACTAACCAAAGGATTAGCCGAATTAACTGCTCTACGCGCCACCTTATGCCAGTAGTAGCTTCAGCCAAATTAGTCGATAACGTGTTTGATCCAGCCGCCGTCAAGCGGTCTGGAACGCGGGATGGTTATGGCGCCGGTGTGTTGGAATTAGGCAAGCAAGATGATCGAATCGTCGTCCTGTGTGCCGATTTGAGCGAATCAACGAAATCACACCTCTTTCGCAAACAGTTTCCTAAGCGGTATGTGCAAGTGGGTGTGGCTGAACAGAATTTAATCACTGTTGGGGCTGGATTGGCCGCGGTAGGAAAAATTCCATTTATGTCGTCCTATGCCGCGTTTTCACCGGGCCGGTGTTGGGAACAAATCCGCACAACTTTTGGTTATAATCATTTGCATGGTGTAGTGGTGGGCGCGCACGCCGGTGTCTCGGTTGGTCCAGACGGCGCTACCCATCAAGCGGTGGAAGATATTGCGACGATGCGCACCATTGCTGGCTGTACGGTGTTAGTGCCGAGTGATGCGGTGCGAGCGCAACAGGCGACGCTGGCTACAGTGTCCGAGGCGCATTTGTGGTATCTGCGCATGGGGCGTGACAAGTATCCGATATTCACCACCGAACAAACTCCGTTCGCCGTGAATCGAGCCAGTGTCTTTTATACCGGTGATGATGTCACAGTCGTGGCTTGTGGGCCATTAGTGTATCAAGCTTTGCTGGCGGCTCATCAGTTAGAACAACAAGGTATTGGGGTAGAAGTGATTGATGCTACGACAGTAAAACCGCTCGATGTTGAAACAATCGTCAAATCTGTCCGCAAAACCAAGGCAGTGGTCACGGCGGAAGAGGCTAGTGTGATCGGTGGTTTAGGTGGAGCCGTAGCGGAAGCGTTAGGTCAACATTACCCGGCGCCAATTGAATTCATTGGCATGCAGGATCGCTATGGTGAATCGGGTACGGCCGACGAGTTATTCAAAGTCTGTCAGATGACGGCAGCGGATATTGTTATGGCCATTCACCGCGTGCTCAAACGCAAATGAGACTGAACCAATTTGATCGCTTTATTCAAGACATTGTCCGTGAGGCTGGGCAGAGTATTCGGAAAAATTTTGGCGTAGTGACCACTGGCCGAGCTAAAACCAATCGGCATGATATTGTCACCGAGGCAGATTACGCTGCTGAGCGTATTTTAATTTCCGCCATCCGCAAAAAATTCCCTTACCATAACATTATCAGCGAAGAAAGTGGTGAACTGCTAGGCAAAAGCTCTTCTACCTGGATCATTGATCCCTTAGATGGGACCAATAACTTTGCGCGACAGATTCCATTGTTCGGTGTGATCGTGGCTTTTGTGGAAAACAATGTCGTGACCCACGGTTGTTTGTATGATCCCATCCATGATCAAATGTACTATGCCAAGAAAGGTCAGGGCAGTTACTGTAATGGTAAACGCATTCACGTCAGTACGGAACATGAATTAGAAGAAATGGTGATCATGATCAGTAATGTCCGCCTGCGCAGTTCATTAGAACAGTTTGCGCATTGGCGCTCATTATTGGCACTTTACACCACCTACTACAAATATTATGGTTCAGCCGCGCAGTCGCTAATGGCTCTAGCTTCGGGTAAAGTGGATGCCTATATGATTGGTGGAGCCTATCCTTGGGATATTGCGGCTGGAGCACTGCTGGTACGTGAAGCCGGGGGGAAAATTACCCAACTGGATGGTCGTCTCTGGGATTGGCGAGAAACTAACCAGCATATTCTGGCGGCGAATCCAAAGTTGCACCAGAAGGTACTGCGCTTGCTCACTCACCGCTAACATCGTTATACTATAGACCTATGAAACCTATTGTCTTTGTCACTCGGCCACTTCCCAAAATTGCGCTGGAGACGATGAGCAAATATGCCGTCGTCAAGGTGCGCCAAACCGATAGCATTATTTCACGGAAGGAATTATTGGCCGGCGTGAAACAGTGCGATATCTTAGTGCCCATTCTCACCGACCCCATTGATGATAGCTTACTGGCGGAAGCTCCCCGTCTAAAACTGATTGCGAATTATGGTGCCGGGTACAATAATGTCGATGTCGCGGCCGCCACCCGCCGGGGGATCCCGGTCACGAATACACCGGATGTTCTGACCGAAACCACTGCCGAGCTCACCGTGGCGTTAATGTTGGCGGTGTCACGGCGCTTGGTGGAAGCCGATACCATCATGCGCGCCAATCGTTATCCCGGCCGGGGCCCGCTGCTGTATTTGGGGCACGGTATTTCCGGTAATACACTCGGAGTTATCGGCATGGGCCGGATTGGAACGCGAGTAGCTGAAATTGCTCATCATGGTTTTGGTATGCGTATTCTGTACTACACGAAACATAAAGAGCGTGAAGTGGAATTATCATTAGGCGCTCAAAAGGTCAGCCTCTTAACCTTGCTCAAAAAATCTGATGTGGTGACGTTACATGTTCCGTTGGTCAAACAAACTCGTCATTTGATCGGTCGGAAAGAATTACATCTGATGAAGCCATCCGCCTATTTGATTAATACGTCGCGTGGACCAGTCGTCGATGAATTAGCTTTGTGGCAAGCGCTCCGACACAAGCGCATTGCTGGAGCCGGCTTGGATGTGTATGAACATGAACCGAAGATGGTACCCGGGTTAGCTAAACAGTGGAATGCCGTGCTCTTACCGCACATTGGTTCAGCCACCATTGAAACGCGCACCGCCATGGCGCTGGTCGTAGCCAAAAATATCCAGGCCTTTATTCAGGGGCGCCGCTTGCCTAATTGTGTGAATCCACCACATGTTACGGCAGTTAGCTAACGTTGCCTTACGAGCTGTTCAGCCAGAGGCCATGATGCAATCAATTCAGCTGCCGTCTCATCATGGACGGATCTTTGTCGTGGGGGCTGGCAAAGCGACATTCGGCATGGCCGTGGCTTTACATAAACGGTTAGGTAAAAAAATTGTTGGTGGATATGTGAATGTGCCGGTGGTTTACAAAAATAAGATTGGTAAAATCATTGTACAACCAGCTACTCATCCTTTCCCTAATTCGGCCACCGTGGCAGCCACTAAAAAAATCTATACGCTCGTACAATCTTTGACCAAAGATGATCTTTTAATTTGTTTATGGAGTGGCGGGGGATCTAGTTTATTTACGTTACCTCGTCCTGGGCTGGCGTTACCTACCCAAATCGATCTCACAAAAAAATTAATGCGCGCCGGTGCCAATATTTTCGAATTAAATACCGTGCGCAAACATTTGTCGCAAGTCAAAGGGGGGCAGCTGGCGGCCGCTACGCCAGCCAAAGTGCTGAGCTTCATTATTTCAGACGTCATTGGTGACCGGTTCGATGTGATTGCTTCTGGTCCAACGGTAGCGGATCGTTCCACTAGATCACAAGCCAAGGCCATATTAAAAAAATATCACCTTTTCACCAAACAGCTGAGTTTGATTATTGATCAATCAGAAACACCAAAACGATTAGATCATAAACGAATTTCAACACAATTGGTTGGTTCTAATCGGCTGGCACTGGAGCAGATCGTAAAAACGACAAAGAAAATTCATGTAAAAATTTTAACGACAAAACTCCACGGTGAAGCCAGAGTAGTAGCCAAACAGTTAGTGACAAGAGCAAAAAAAGAAAGACACAAGCCCGTTCTATTATTGGCGGGCGGTGAAACCACTGTCACTGTGCGCGGCACGGGCCATGGTGGTGGGAATCAAGAATTAGCCCTGGCGGCCTTGCAGTATTTACAACCCGGGATGTCGCTCTTGGCCTTGGCTACCGATGGAGTAGATGGGTTTACCCCCATACCGGTCGCCGGCGCTATAGTGCGGTATGGCCAGTGGTCTGATATTTTAGAAGATTATCTACAGAATAACGATTCCTATACGGCTTTAAAAAAGTTGAAGGCATTATTCCGTACCGGCCCGACCGGCACCAATGTTGGCGATATCGTGATGATTATGCTAAAATAGCCCCTATGATGAATTTTGCTCAACGGATTTCGCGGCTTGGCACCGAACAAGCCTTTCATGTCTTAGCGCGAGCCAAACAGGCTGAACGCGAAGGTCGAGACATGATTCATATGGAAATCGGCGATACCGATTTCAAGACCCCTCAACCCATTGTGGAAGCCGCTATTCAGGCTCTACGTGATAATAAAACGAAGTATCTTCCGTCGGCCGGGCTGATGGAGCTACGGGAAGTGTTAGCTGAACAAATGTCCGTCTCCCGTGGTATCTCCGCCAAATCGGAAGAAATGATTGTCACCCCTGGTGGTAAGCCGATGATTTTTTATACCTTGTTGGCCTTGGTCAACGAAGGTGATGAGGTGATCTATCCGAATCCCGGTTTTCCCACCTATGAATCGGTGATTAACTTTATTGGAGCAAAACCAATAGCCCTGGAAATGAAGGGAGAGAATGGTTTTAATTTTGATATTGCTGAATTACGTAAATTGGTCACTCCCAAGACCAAACTCATCATTGTGAATTCACCGCAGAATCCGACCGGCGGTATTCTCACCCATGAATCACTGGAAGCCATTGTGGAAGTGGCCAAACAAAATGATGCTTGGATTTTTGCCGATGAAGTCTATTCGGAGCTGGTGTTTGAAGGCAAGTTTGAAAGTATTCTGTCCATCCCCGGAGCTCGTGAACGCACCATTGTGCTTGATGCCTACACTAAAACCTTCTCGATGAGTGGTTGGCGCTGTGGCTACGGCTTGTGTCCCAGTAAAGAGCTGGCTGATGTCCTAGCGAATTTGATCAACAATTCTATATCATGTGCCGCTAACTTTACGCAATGGGCCGGTATTGCCGCTTGGAAAGATCCCGCGGTGAAACAGGCGGTGGCGGACATGCGAGTGGAGCTGCGTAAACGGCGAGATGTATTGTATGCTGGTTTAGAGAACTTAGAAGGTGTCTCATGCCATTTACCGCAGGGGGCGATTTATCTGTTTCCAGATATTACTGGTACGGGGCGCAGCAGCACTGACGTCTACAATTTCATGTTTGATGAAACCAACATCGCGGTGTTGCCAGGGACATCATTCGGTCGATTCGGTGAAGGCTATATTCGCTTATCGTTTGCCAATAACCCGATTAGCCGCATTGAAGAAGCCATTGCTCGTTTGGAGAAAGCTTGGCCAAAATTATTAGGGTAAAGCTATGGTTGAAGAACACTATTTCACCGCTCATACCAACGCCCGTCTGACGTTTGTGATTGGCGTGGTGATTGGTGTTTCCATCATGACCATGACCGGTTTAGCTTTTTTTGTGTATGTATTTTCCGGCGGTGCCATTCAAAGTTATGCCATTGCTCCCTTGGATACCGCCAGTCAAATACTGACGGAACCAGTTAAGACCATTGTTGCTTCAGACGTTACTCCCATTGCCGGTGTGACCACCGATTATCCGATTACGTTAGTCCAGTACCTCGATTACGAATGTCGCTTCTGTAAGAAATTCTTCCCAGAGGTCGTAGCCTTAACTGCTGAACACAGTGACACCGTGCGGCTAATCATCAAACAGTATCCTCTGGTCCAGATTCATCCCAATGCCAAGACCGCCAGCCTGGCTGCTACCTGTGCCGGTCAACAGGATAAACTGCTCGAATATAGTACCAAGTTGTATGAACGACAAAATGACTTGGCTGATAGCGCCGTCTATGAAGCCATTGCTCTGGAATTAGGCTTAAATAATGAACAATTTTCTAGTTGTCGTACCGCCCAAGCTACTGCTGACCAAGTGGCCGCTGAAGCGCTCGAGGCGACCAATTTAGGCATTCAAACACAGCCGAATTTAGTGATCGTTCGTCAGACGGGTGAGCTGGAGTTGATTGATGGCTATGTGAACAAAGCCTATGTCCAGAGTGTGTTAGGATTATAGCGATGTTACCAAATCTCCATTGGTCGATTATTCAAATCGGTCCGCTCACGTTGCAAGTGTGGGGCTTGTTTGTGGCCTTGGGGATTATGGTGGGCTTACTGGTGGCGAAGCACTATGCGATTGAGCGCAAATTGAATCCGCAGTATATCATCGATGGTGGTTTCTGGATCGTGTTCACGGCGTTAGTCGCGTCACGGGTGTGGTTCGTCGCCACCGAGTGGCATTTGTTTGCCGGCCGCATCATCGACGCCTTAAAAATTTGGGAAGGCGGGATGTCGGTCAGTGGGGGATTATTGGGTGGCCTGGTGGCCACATACATCTATTTCAAACGGAAGCGGGTAAAGATTTTGGAATATGCCGATGTCTTAGCCTTTGCCTTGCCTGTCGGTTTAGCCATTGGTCGGCTCGGCTGTTTTTTCATTTTTGATCACCCCGGGGTGGAGACTGATTTCTTTCTGGGAGAAGTCTATTATCTGGATGGGTTAGTGCGTCATAATCACGGCCTCTATTTGGTCATCGATGGAGCAATTCTGTTCGGCCTGTTTAGTTATCTCCGGTTCAAAGCCAAGCCGAAACCGCCGTATTTTTTGACGATCTTTCTGATCTGGCATGGTGCCATTCGTTTGTGGTTAGATAACTATCGCATTATTGATAGCGAGTGGTACGGGTTAACGTCTGCCCAATGGTTAGGGATGGTGTTTATTGTGGCTGGATTGATTATCTTTGGGACGAGGCAGAATATCAGGAAGAGGTATCTTTAGACCTCATCCCCAACCCTTCTCCTAATTTAGGAGAAG
>CAYZUI010000126.1:0-2816 GCA_964481945.1 uncultured Gammaproteobacteria bacterium | reverse complement strand
AGCTTCATCCTGACCAATCACTCGTTCATGGAGAGTTTGATCCAATAGCAATAACTTTTGGGCTTCGGTCACGGTGAGACTCGTCACCGATACATTGGTTTTTTCGGCCACGACTTCAGCTACATGTTCCCGCGTCACCAACGTCGTACCTTTAGCTCGCTCCCGGGCTAGAATGGCCGCTTCTTCCATGACGGCAATGGCCTTAGCCGGTAAATGCCGATCTTTAATGAATCGTTCGGTTAAATCCACACAGGCGGCCAGGGCGGAATAGGTAAAATAGACCCGATATTTTCCTTCAATAAACGGTGCCCGTCCTTCTAACACCAAAATGGCGCTGTCCCGATTTAACTCCGGTACATGCACAACTTGAAAACGACGCAGAAAGGCCTCTTGTCGCTCAATATACTGCTGGTATTCCCGCGTCGTGGTGGTGCCGATCACTTTAATATATCCCTGGGAAATGTAGTTCATTAATATCTTGCCGATATCAATACTGGAACCGGTTGAACCGGCTCCTAACAGCGTATGTAAATCTTCGATGCACCAAATCACATTGCCGGCCAGGATAATTTCTTGAATCAATTGTTCCATTTTTTGCTCAATGCCACCGGCCGCGCCACCCCCGGCCACAATCGCACCGGGATCAGTGACGACCAATCGTTTATCTTGCAACGACAGCGGCACGTCTTCTGCCGTCATTAACGCGGCAATGCCTTCTAAAATAGTGGTTTTACCGACCCCGGCTTCGCCCAGCAGCAACACGCTGCTATTTCCCTCTTGCAATACCCGAAAGGCTTCGGCCACTTCATGGTCGCGGCCAATGGCAGGCAAAAAATGATTGTTGCGGGCCTGGAGGGTATAATCAAATGAAATGCCATCGAGCAGTTTTGTCGGCCGGGCGGTCATGGATCGATTCATGTGCGTTTTGGGTTTACTGTGTGCCAAGCCACGACGACGACGTTCCCGCACTAAGAGATCGCGCACCACATTCCCCCAGTGCACGACGTGACGTAATTCAGCCAGAGTGACACTATGATCTTCCAATAAAGCAGTCAGCCAAGGATCAATGGCAACAGCACCAACCAATACCTCGAGTGTTCCGATATGCTCACGGTGGTTTATCCGCGCTTCCGCATACGCTAACAACAAACCATCCTGCAGGCCGTTTTGCTGTTGTTCGTCTATCCGATTAGCCACTCGCTCACATCCAGCTTTAATATCTGGTAAATACAGTTCTAAGCGAAATAAAGCCGCTCGAACATCGGGATAATCTACTAACACATAGGCTAAATGCGCTGGAGACAATGGCTGTTTCCAGCGAGCCGCTAATCGTTCAGCTTCTGTGAGCACCTGGTGCGCTTCGGCAGTCATTGTTTTATCCGCTCGGATAGTTTGTTTTGATGGCACGATCTTCTGGCTGCGTCGCAATTCAGCTACCATGCGATAATATAATTCCAGATCTGCCAGTAATGATAGCCAAAACAATAAACGATTCCAGGAAAACAATTCAATAAATTGCCGATAGGCAGTGGGGTGTCCCAACAATTCAGCCAACAATGGATACACGGCCACAATACCACCGATGCCAACTAACATTAAACAGAAATCATAGCTATACCCTGCTATTTTCCGGACGAGACGTAACCACTGTTTGGCCTGATGCGTAAACGGATCAGGCCAAATGACCCGATTATTATCAATCAACAATACATGATCAACTATCCGAGGTTCGCCCATAGTACACCAATGAATTGATAGACAATGTTGCCAGTCACTACGACCGGTACACACAGCCACACGACCAGTAACACACACTGCAAGATAATATACAGTGCCGTCATGATAATGATGATAACCAACTGAACCAACCGTACAAAAAAACTAATCAACCGACTCCAGATATCCGTATAGCCATACATCGGAACGAATAGGTATTTGGTCAGGGTTGGTAGATACAATGAACGCGAAAACGATTTCACCTGATCTCGAATCTGATGAACCAAGTTGAGCAAGCCGGCGCTATACCACCAAATGAATACCATACTTAATCAAACTGTAAATACGGACCAAGCCACAATAAACCGACAAACGCGCCAGCTGGATAGAGTAGCCACCAGTCGTTGTACCCAAATAGACCAACCAGCAACACACCGCTTACTCCAATGATTTCCAGTAACGTCCAAGCCACCAGCTCTTGGGCAAAGACATATTTAAATGATAACGCCAACACGCCACAGACGGTGGCGAGGCCGGCCACGGCTGGTTTGATCCATTCCGGCAGCTGGCTAGTCTCGAAAAAGGGTGGCGGTTGAAACCAATACAGCACTCCTACCAACCAGAGAGTAAAACACAGGCTCACACCCCACAGCACGTAATGACGTGTCATGTTATGGGGGTTGATCACGGTCATAGCGTACAAGTGTAGGCTGTGGAAAAGTAATGAATCATCAATCCAGCAAAAATACTCATGAGGATAGTGACCGCTACGACAATAGAGACGTGTTTGCGATGATGTTCAAATAAATTGTAAGCCTCCAACAATAAACCGGTCGCCAAGGTGGCTATCCCACCATAACCAATCCGGGCAACCCCAAGCAATAACTGATCGGCGCAGACATGGGTGAACACGGGAAACAACATCATTCCAAAGACACCGCTGACAATGGCTACACCGAATGAGATAAAAATAATGGCTACGGCCGTATCGAGCTTATATTTTGTGCGATAATGATTCATAGAAACCGACCGTAGTATACCATAAAACTTACCGTACCGCCACTACGGATGGCACGATTAAGGAATCATCAAGGTACGAC
>CAYZUI010000125.1:0-4428 GCA_964481945.1 uncultured Gammaproteobacteria bacterium | reverse complement strand
CCGGTGCAATAACGCGCTGGTTTTTTTATTGGACAGTTTGACTTTCACGCGGGTTGACCAACCGGATTTGGAACCAGTGCTACCAAGTGATCGAACCTGCACCCGATAGGTTTTTTCGGCATTCAGCTTCTTTAACACTACCCGATGTTGCTCGGTTTTCACCTTCTGCACAGCCTTCTTTTTCGTACTTAATTTCACTTGATACTGTTCGGCATTATCAGCCGATTTCCAGGTCACCACGACACTGCCATTCGCCCGTTTTTTTACGGTGACTTTGCGTGGTATGCCTAGTACCCCAGCCTCGACTTGATCGTCTTCAGTGGTCGTTTCACCGTCTCCACTATCATCTCCGCCCTCTTCTTCAGTTTCTGGCTGGGCAACGCTGCGGCTGGCCACAATGGCAAACACCGAGAAATGTTGCACAGAAATCTCAAACCTGTCCTCATTTTTATTTTTAATCACACCACCATCAACCGGTTGCCAGGTATTAGCGGCATCTTCATAGTAATTCACTTGAATGTTGTCTTCATCGATGCTGGCTACTTTGGTACTGGCTACGGCGAAATCATCCGTATCATACGGGATAATAATTTTGACATCACCGGCAAATTTAGAAATAGGATTACCGTTATTGTCCGTGGCCGTTAACTTATAAGCCAGATTGATCGGCTCCAAACCTGGCTGATGGATAACTTCAGCTATGGGCGTCACCACCACGGTAATTTCCGTAATTGATTCGTCTGCGGTAATCGCATTGGCTGGAATTTCCACCCGCACACCATTTTCTAATTCAATCACCATACCATCTCGGGGATCGCCTTTGACGGTTTTTCCTTCTGGTACATCCAAGGAACTCACCAGCACCAAATCTTGCTCAACGGTTGCTTTCTTGGTCTTCACTTTTTCCTGACCACTGTAATACGCTGTACCTTCAGTTTGATACATTCCGCCAACGTAACACGTATCATCCGATGGAACCTGCAATTCATAGTAACCGTTTTCATCAGATTCAGTTGCTGTATAACTACCACCGATACAATACACGTAGACGAAGGCATCGCTAATCAAATCGCCTTGGGCTTGAGTGCGTTGCGCATTGACCGTAATACCAAGGCCGTCTGTGACATGACCACTAATAGTAGAACCTGGCTTCACAAAAGCTAAGGTAACGCCTTGGGCTGAACCAGCATTATCCGCTTTCACTTTGACCGGTTCTGGTGATAAATAATCTGGTGAAGCAGCGGTCAAATAATACTGACCTTCAAGTATCGTCATCGACCACAGACCAGAACTATCAGTATAAGTGACTTGTGAAATTAAACCAAAGTCATTTTCTGTGTTCGTATGTTCAGTGCCGTAAGAAGTAGAAGCCTGTACTGCCACCGGGTGATCAACTGGGTTACCGTCTGGGTCAAGCACGACCCCACTCATGGTAGCCGAAGCCCGATACACTACCAAATCTAATGCTTTAGTTTGATCATCTTCAACTTCAACCTGCTTACTCTTCTTGTAATTGGACCGCCAATCGCTATTATTCACCCAGTAGCTAACATCCCAAGTACCGGCCGCCACCTTGAGCTCATAGCTCGAATCATTATTGACATAGGTGGATACCCAGCGACTATTTCCGCCACTGGCGTACACGTAACCTGTCACTTTTACCGGATTACCATCGCTATCCACAAATGATCCAGCAATGGCCGAAGTATTCTCACTTAACACAATCATCACTTCCTGATCATCACCGGAATCAAGGGTCAATGTACTGGTTTGCACACCATCGACCGTCAAGTGAGAAAAACTGTAACTCGTGTCGTCGCCAGAGGTATACCAGTTATAGGGATAGAAACTAACGTTATACGTTACATCAGACGCTAAGGAAACCGAACAGGTTCCCCGATAGACATAACAACCAGTTGACGACCAACCGTAACCGCTCGTATCGCTGCTGGTGCTCAAACTGATCCAACCGTATTGATTAGTTAAATCTGTGCCGACATCATCTTGCACCGTAAAGCCGGCATCAGCATCAGCGACATCAAAAATGAAATCTTGCCCGGTCACCGTTTCATCGCTGGTCACTAAATTCACCGTGATATTACCACCACTATAAATAATTTTTTGACCGCTAGCGGTAGTTAAGCCTGATGAATAGGTATAGACCGTCCATTTGGCTGGGGCAACCACCGGTAGATCAAAGAAACCATTGGCATCGGTGGCGGCGGAAGCCCAATCCCAACTGCCATCTTGGCGATAGGCATAGACATATTGGTTAGTCACCGGATCACCGGTATCTCGAATCGTCACGTGGCCTTGAATGTGAGCTTGTTTTTCCACCAAAGTGATGTCTCCTAAAGCGGTGACTTCATCATCCACCAATGTTTGCGGCGGAATCGACGGGACACTTAGGTTAGTACTGCCATTGCTATTGTAGAACCATATATAGACTGTAAACGGTCCATCCGTGGCAGCAACATCAAATTCACCATTAATGTCCGTATAATCATAGGCATATACTGAATTATTTTCCCCACCGTACAAATAGACATACACCTCATTGGCGCCGACCGGCGTGCCATCCGGTTTAACTACGCGTCCGGTTAAGTGGGCAGTATATGGTTTGACGCGGAAATTCACTATGGAAGATTCATTAGTCGCATCGTCAGCAAACGTCACCATCGTGCTGGAACCAGTGTAGGCCCAAGTGGCTGGCCATTGATTTTGGTAAATATAGAGATTCCAAGTACCGCCGGTTACTGCCAAACTATAATTTCCAGCACTGTCTATGGCATCTGAAACATATCGATACGTCCCATTGGATTGATAGGCATAGACTATCCCATCAGTGACAACATCCCCGTTTTTTTTGGCTACTCTTCCGGAAATCGTTTTGGCGGCGGCTTCCAACTCTAGGGTCACACTTGGATTGGCTGTACCCGGTGTGACTGACACAGACAAAACGTCCGGAGCAAAATAGCCCGACGGTAAGCCATACGAACTCACTTCTAAACTATAGTCTCCAGCTTGGGTGATGTTGTAACTGAAACTACCGTCAGCACCGGTGTAGAGATATTTTGATACTGTCCAATTACTGTTATGGATGTACACGTAGGCATTACTCACTGGCGAGCCTCCGGCAGTGACTGTGCCGGTGACTTCTGGAGCAGTCAGCTGAATTGGATCAGATAAGCCTGATACCACGCCTCCGCTCACCGTAAAATTGTAGGCATCATAACTATAGGTCGAGGGTTCTTGCAGATACAACACGTAATTGCCATCCAGTTGAGCCCCTCCAGAGACTAAACCATTACTGTCGGTTGTTCCCCAGCGCCAGATATAATCTGAATAGTAGTTGGTATAATCGGTTTTATAAAAATACCAATAGGCGCCAGCAATGGGATTACCACTGATATCTTTATAATGCGTCGTGACATTAGCCGCTGCAAAATTGTATGATTGAGTTAAGGCGGTACCGTTAAAAGTTACTTGCTGACCAACTGGGGGATCATCGGTCGTAGCAGTGCCACTATAGTAAAATGTCAGCCAATAGGTTTGTCCGGCAGTTAAACCGGCGAATTGCACCTGGCCATTGCTCCCTGTATACCCATAATGATACTCATAATCAGAATAGTTACTGCTGTAGCGCGATACACTAACCGAAGTATTGGCCACCGGTGTAATACCGTCAGACCGATAGGTGACGACGGTTAAGTCAACCTCGCCGTACACTTGGCTGGCTGATCCCCACGCCCAATTGTAAGTATCGCTATTGTACTCGGAAAGATAAACACTATATGTGCCGGTACCTTCCAGCTCATCAGGGTTCACGGCATCGGCAATAGTGATAGTTACTGTCGAGCCAGCGCTTAAGCTACTGTCTGGCCTAAAACTAACATAACTGGAACTACGATAACTTTCCGTTAATTGATCGGAGGAAATGGTCGCTGCAGTGATATCTACATAATCGTAGGTGTAGTTGTTACTGGAATAACGATACAAATACGGTAAACTGATAGACACATAACCGCTGGTGGTTAATCCGGCCGACATATCGTCCGGTACTGTAAAGCTCATGGTAATAGTATTGGTCGCACCGGCACTGGTATCGGTTTGGGTGATGGTAAGATCATCCAATTCATAGTTATTATAGGTATAGGCCTGGGATGGCTCGAGTCCGGCTACCCAAAGTAAAATAGCGGCCAATAAAGAAAAAATGGCCAAGGTTAGTCTATTTTTTGGCATAACGATACGCGTTAATTGATTGAATTTTGTTTTGATATTTGATCCTCCAAAGGATAAATTTACTTAAGCATAGCAAAAAAATGTCGGTTAGTCTATAGTAATAGCCATACTCCGCTTTCATTATATTTTATTATGGTATACTAGACACCTATGAGAAAAACCATTTTTATTTTGTTTGTTTCGTTA
>CAYZUI010000124.1:0-6278 GCA_964481945.1 uncultured Gammaproteobacteria bacterium | reverse complement strand
AACAAAGTTACGATGATGTGCCGGTCTTTGGCGGCCAACTGAAGATGCATTACAACCCAGACGATGATCGACGTACCATTACCGGGAAAACCCTGGATACTGTTTCGGTTGATACGACGCCAACCGTGTCAGCTGAAGCAGCTGGAAAAATATCCCAAGATTTAGCTGGACAAGCTGTCACGATAAAAAGTAGTACGCTGTATATTTTTAATGAACAGTTAGTGAATAAAAATAAACCGGACGAAAGTATACTGGTCTGGGAAATCGAACTCTATCAACCAAACCCGTTATTTCATGAATATTACTACATCAACGCTCATACCGGTGAGTTGGTTTACCAAATTCATGGCGTGCATGACGCCATTAATCGCTTAATTTACGACTGTTCCTATGGCCTCTACACTGGTGATTGTTATATTGATGCACTGGATGGAACAACCGGATATACCTATGGTCGGTCCGAAGGTCAAGCCGCTCGTGGCGCCAATCCAAATTTTTATATCACCTATCTCACCGACACGGATGATCTGTACGATATGCTCGGTAGCACTCATGAATACTACACCGCCCAATTTGGTCGAGATGGTGCCAACGCCTTAGGGGGCATGGGTGATGGGACGTACTATCCTTCAGCTAATACCCTGGGACTAACGTATCTTGATTACTATCTGAACAGTCCGGGTGATTACTTAAGCTGCCCGAATGCGTTTTTTGATGGCATTGGCACCATTCGTTTTTGCGAAGGTCTTGTCACCAACGATATTGCTGGACATGAATATGCCCATGCCGTGAACTATTTTAGTATTCTGGATGAAACCGGTGCACCGTCCGGCTTGGCTTACACTAATGAAATCGGTGCTTTAAACGAAGCCAACTCCGATGTCTTTGGTGAGGCTCTCGAATATTATGTCACTGGTACCAACGATTGGTTGATTGGCACCGGCTCATCAGTTGGTACCTTGCGCGATATGGCCGACCCGACCACATTGACGTATGCGGATGATGTTGGCAATTCGGTCCCCTATCCGGATCGGTATAACAGTGAGAACCTGTATTGCGGTACCGGTGACAGTGGCGGAGTACATTTGAACAGTTCCGTGGTCAATAAAGCCGCTTACCTGATCGCCGCAGGTGGCACCTTTAATGGCTGTACGGTGACGGCTTTAGGACGAGCCAAAGAAGAAGCCATCTTTTACCGAGCTCAATCCACCTACTATACGACCACGACCGATTTTAATGGAGCCTACACGGCTTTACGAGCGGCTTGTGCCGATTTATATAGTACAGAAGATTGTCACCAAGGGGAAAAGGTTTTGCTGGCAGTGGAGCTGGGTCAAGCCGGCTACTGCGGTGGCGTGGCTGCCGCCGTACCAGATTGTACATCAGTGGATGATGCCCCCACCGTCACGACGGTGACCTCCACGACAGCCAATGGGTATTATAAAGTGGGCGGTGTGATCGATATCGCCGTGACCTTTTCTGAAGCAGTCAGCGGTGATGTCCTCGTCACTCTAGAAACTGGCGAGATTGATCGCACCTGCAGTTTCAGCGTTGCGGCAGAATCTGCTGGTACCTGCGACTATACCGTGAAAACTGGCGATGCTAGCGCCGATCTGACGGTGCAAAGCGTCACCGGCACCATTACCGATGGCAGTGGTGATACGTTGGCCACCCCCACACCAACCATCAATTTGGCGGCCAATAAAAATATTGTGATTGATACAGCTAAGCCGCTGGTACCAACCAAATTAAAAATTTATTCATCAAAACAAAAAACCAAACGCCTAAAGACAATTAATCCCCGCACCTTCAGTAAAATCGTTAAAGCGAAATCGGTACATCCGTATTTCACTTGGTCAGCCGTGGCTGATGTCAGTAAATACTATACCAAATTCACCGATAAAAAAATCAGTCGTCAGAAGTTGTTGAACAGCAAGAATAAAAGTAATAAAACCAACGCCAGCGGAAAAATCACCCAAATTGGGAAAAAATATTATCTCTACATGTTACTGCGTGACCAAGCTGGCAACCAATCAAAAGTAAAAACCCTGTTGACCTATAAAGCGGAATAGATCAGTTGACCTTGATAGGTACCACCCGGCGTATCGGCCGGACGGGTGGTCGTGGTATTGGAAGAGTCAGTGGGACAATCATTGGACGGTGGCGCGGTCGTAAACTGGTTGTGGCGAATAACTGGGTTGGCATCATACTCACAATTGATACTTAAATTGGCATCATGAATAGTATTGTTATTGATCGTATTCTCCCCCACTGTCTTCACCCCAATGGCCTGATGCCAACAGTGATAGATGTCATTATACGCAACGATGTTGTTTGCTGAAAAAATATCCACACAGCTCCATAAGGCATCATGAATCACACTATTCATGACCCGCACATCACTGCTGTTGATATTCACACCATTATGCGTATAGGCCACTTCCACATGATCAAGAATGCTGCCGCGCAGGAGGATGAGCTCATCCCAATCGGCATAGTCCGGTTGCGCTTGGGCAGAAGTAAAAACAATCGGTTGTTCCGCTGTACCTTGGGCAAGAATTTTTCCATACAAGGCATAGTGGGATTTCTTATAGCCTGCTCGGCCAGTGGGATCATTGTGATCGATGATGTATTCATCGGCATATTTCGTCCACTGGGTATCGGGTAAGTCGGCACTTTTCTCAAATAGCACTTTCGTACCAGGTGCAAAAGTGAGTGTGGCCCACGGAGCAGCCGTAACATCACCCGTCACACGAATCGTGCCGCTCAAATCATGCGGTCGCACCACCCATCCGGATAGTTCCACCGACTGCACTTGAACTGGCGTACTGACATACCACCAAACCCCGACGACCACCGCGACTATTGCCGCCACGATGGTCAGTCGTTTCATAACACTAAATACATGAAGAAGAATGAATCGGTACTATACACTTCATTCGTAGTTTCATCATAGAGCTCTACCTGGCCAAGCCCTAATAATGCATAGGTGGCTTGACCGGCGCTGACCGCATCTTCGGCACCAGACGTCAGGGCATCATTGATTTTATCATTCATCAAATCTTTCATCGGGTCAGAATAGTCACCCATCAGAGAGGCAAACACATCATCTAGGCCGATCAGTTCCAAAAAATCACCTACCCAATCCGGCAGGATCATTTCCGGAACCGTTAGCGTTGGTGTAATCGCCGTAGAATCATGCGCCACCATGGCAACTGAACGAGTATCAACCACTTCGTAGCCCGGTAACGTGGCATTGGCGTAATCTAATAACTTATTCTTGGCTCCTTTGGGATCACCATCGACTTCGGCACCTAAATCACTCAATATCGATACCTGGGGCAAACTGAGTGACGTGCGAATTTTGAGATTGGCTTTTTTACCAGGATTACTTACATAGTAGCGTAAATCCATACTACTGCCCGAACTATAGACCGGAATAGTATCCAGGTTATCGACCAAAATGCCGGGCACTATCTGTTGCACGACAAAATCTTCATCGGCATAGGCCACTGTACTACCGTCTGCGCTCACACCCACCGAGCCTGGAAAGGTTGGTTGATCAATTTGAAACGCGCGGTGCTTGCCACGAGGATACTCCCAGTCGAAGAAATAGACATAGTACAAGCCTTCGGCTACCACCACAAAATCACCATTGGCAGACATTTGCATCGACGTTTCTTGACCACTGGGTACAAACGTCCACTGTTGCTTACCCGTTTTCCCTAAACCATAGTATTTGTCATTGGTCGTGAGCATGATTCGCTTACCATTATCCGACATCTGCACCCGCGGCGTATTGGTGCTTTCGAAACGTTTCTGCCAAGTGACTGCTCCTGTGGTCATATTCACTCCACGTAAAATCGACACGTCAGTACCAGTTTGACCATCATCCAAAATAGCGTAGCCCCGTGTGGCATTGGCGTTGAGACCAACCGTGGTAATCTCCACACTGGTTTGCTTCTCCCAGACAAATTCATCACTCGCCAAATCAATCAGGGCATAACTATAGCCATTCGACACCATGGCGGTCTCGCCAGCTTCAGTCATATCCACCACATCCACAAAGCCGCCGTCACTTAACGTCCACCACCGGACATAGTCACTCGACGAGCGATCCCACGAACCGATACTGGATTGCCGATTACCGGCCACAATGGTACTGCCATCTTCAGAAATATCACAGGTATCCCACACGTAAATATCATCTTCACCATAGGTCCAGAGCAAGGTTTGCTGTTCAATATCCAACAACCAGACGGCACTACCGCAAGCCACAGCCGTGCTCCCATCACCGGACAAATCCACATCAAAAATTCGATCGTCGCCGTTGTCAGTCCAATTCCACACTGGATTATCGTCATTTACACTAAAGACAACCACTTCATCACTGGCCACGATACTGGTGCCGCCAATGGCTACCATAACCGATCCATCATCCGCTACCGAAGTTTGAGTGAGGTGATAGTTGTCATTGCCATTGGTATAGGTGTAGCTGTCGTACGCCAAACCCAGCACGGGCCAACTCATTGCAAGTGCCATCAGCCAACCGAAAGAACGTACCATACTAGTTAACCGTTACTTTGACCACAGCACTAACCAAAGGTATGCCGGTTGTGCGATATTTGACTCTGTAGCGACTGGTTTTACGCCCCTTATACGTTGCATTGAAATACCCGTCTTCGCCAGTGGTAAGTGTATCCACTTTTGTATACGTTTTTTCGCCAGCTTGCTTGCGCCATACAGTCACCGTTCGATTCTGTTTACCGTTTTTTAACCAGCCGTATAAGCGGAATTGTTTGCCTTTATTCAGTTCAGTTTTGTTCGAGGCTAAACTGATTGGTTGTTGCTCCTGTACCGTCAGCGTTTTAGTGACCGTCGTGTTCTTGGCGCTAGGTGTGACCGTGACAGATTCGGTAAAGACCATCGTCAGCTCAAACAGGGCTCCGCCAGCCACTTCCGAAATACCCAGTGACGCTTGATTATCACCGTCAAAGACAGCCATATCTGACCACTCCAGATCTTGACCAGTATATTCACTCAATAAATCTTTAATTCCATCGGGCATAAACACCGTCATAAAACCGGTATCACCAACCGGGCCAGTCAGAGAAAAGCCAAAGGCTGGAGTGGCTTGTTCAGGGGACGGTGGAATTAATTCCCACCCTTCAACATTCGTGGACAACCAAAAACCTTTCATCTCTTCTGGCGGACCATTTTCCCCTGCTTCGTTATCGGCCACACCTACCAATGCAGCGATCACTACATTCTCTGGGCTATCACTATCCGTAGGTTGCTTCATGCCAGTTGGGGTAAATTGTACGGTAAACGTACCGGCCACATCATCCCATACTGGAGGCTCATCAACCGATAGTTGTGCACCGGGCATAATCACTCCGGCCGGCTCTTGATCCGCCGTGAAGACAGCTGTATAGATCGTCTCGTCGCTGATATCCGATTCATCAATGACCCAGCCAAACACGACCACCCGCTCTGGGGCTCCGCCCACCATGTCCGAAATGTCCAGCTGTGGTTCTGGACTGATACTTTGTAGCTCGGCCACAAAGGCCCAACTGGATAACGGGAAAGCTAAACTGACACCGACTAAACCAATCGCGTACTTGAATCGTTGAAACATACTGCTTTATTTTAATGCTTAAAAAGCCTCATGAGCTTTTTATATCTACACAAAGTATAGCTTATCTCACCCGGTTTGGGCAATCCACCTTCTTACATATCAAGGAATGCTCGGCATTTCCGTGTACGGCAACCAACTCCCGGCAGGAACGGCATTTCACCTCAATTTCCCCATCCACGACCAAACCTTTGAACAGGAGTTTATGGTCGTTCGGGCAGCGGTATTCTTCGGCACAGGCAACATTCATGGCGAAAGTATACTCTGTCGCCACTTTTTTTACTAGTCCCGATTTCCCCAGTTCTGCTCAATAAAATCGGCTCGACCGGAACCACGTTTGTACATACTGTATTGTAACGGCCGTTTTTTATAGTAACGTTGATGTTCCGCTTCGGCTGGAAAAAAACTGACGAATGGCTCAATGATGGTAGCGATGGGGCTAGAAAATTTTTTCGAATCGTTCAACTGCTGCTTTGATTGTTCGGCCAGGCGCTGCTGTTCTGGGATATGCGTGATGATAGCCGTAGTATACTGGTGACCACGGTCGGCAAATTGACCACCTGGATCAGTCGGATCAATATTTTTCCAAAAAATCTCCAGTAATTTTTCATAACGAACAACAGTTGGATCATATTGCATCGTA
>CAYZUI010000123.1:0-1897 GCA_964481945.1 uncultured Gammaproteobacteria bacterium | reverse complement strand
AAACCAACCAGATTGTGGTTGGTCCGGGCCGGGGCAGTGCCGCCGGTAGTATCGTGGCCTACTTGTCTGGTATTACCAATATTGATCCGTTGCGCTATGAGTTGTTGTTCGAGCGGTTTTTAAATCCAGAACGCGTCAGTATGCCCGATATTGATTTGGATTTTGCCGATACTCGGCGGGACGAAGTGATTCGTTATGTGGAATCGAAGTATGGCAAGGAACACGTTGCCCAGATTATTACCTTTGGTACCATGGCAGCTCGGGCCGCTATCCGCGATGTTGGTCGAGCCCTTGGCTTGGCCTACGGTTTCTGTGACATGGTGGCGAAATTGATTCCGTTATTTTCTTCGTTAGAGGAGGCGCTGGCTGCTGTTCCAGAATTAAAACAGCTGTATAGTTCCGATGCTGATGCTACCCGGTTGTTGGATGGGGCCAGGAAATTAGAAGGGGTGGTGCGCCATACCTCAACGCACGCCTGCGCTGTAGTGATTACCAAAGAGCCGTTGCAGTACTATACTCCGATTCAGTATTCCTCCAGCAGCGATACGGATATCGTCACCCAATACTCCCAGGAGCCTATTGAGCGGCTAGGTTTATTGAAGATGGATTTTCTGGGTTTAAAAAACTTGACGATCATTGAACAGACGCTTGAGCTCATTCAGAAAACCACCGATCAGACCATTACCATCGATCAGTTGCCGCTGGATGACAAAAAAACCTATCGTCTCTTGCAGGCCGGACAGACCACCGGTATTTTTCAACTGGAAAGTTCCGGCATGAAACGGTATCTGCGTGAACTCAAACCCACCGAGTTTGATGACATTATTGCGATGGTGGCGTTGTATCGGCCTGGTCCAATGGAACGTATTCCGGATTACATCGCCGGTAAACACAAGCAGCGGCAAGTCACCTATCTCCTGCCTCAACTCCAGCCGATTTTGGAAAAAACTTACGGTATTCTGGTGTATCAGGAGCAAGTGATGGCGTTGGTGCGTGATGTCGCCGGATTTACCGCCGGTGAAGGGTATTTGTTGATTAAGGCCGTCGCTAAAAAAGTAAAACACTTACTGGATAAACAAAAAGAGAAATTTATTGATGGCTGTATGGCTAATCACGTGAGTACTCAAATTGCCGAGAAATTATGGGAGTTCATTGAACCATTCGCCCGCTATGGTTTCAATAAGTCACATTCCACTGGTTACGCTCTCATTGCCTATCAAACGGCTTATTTAAAGGCGCATTACCCGGCCCAATTTATGGCCAGCCTACTCACTTCGGATCGGGACGATTCTGATCGGATCGCGATTGAGGTGCAAGAAGCCAGCAGTTTAGGTATTGCCGTATTGCCACCCGATGTCAATGAGAGTTATTCAACATTTACCGTGGTACGTGAATCACTACCGAACCAACCGCGGATTCGCTTTGGCTTAGCGGCGATCAAAAATGTCGGACAGAATCTGGTGACAGCCATTATTACCGAACGCAAAGCGCATGGGCCGTTCCGCGATAATGAGGATTTTTTGCGCCGCATTCATCATCATGATTTGAATAAGAAATCACTGGAAAGCCTGATCATGTCTGGTGCCTGCCATCGCTTAGGCGACCCGGCCACTTTGTTAGCCAACCTAGAAGTACTGCTGCAGTTTAATCGTCAGGCGCAGCAAGATCGATCGTCTGGGCAAACCAGTTTATTTATGACGGCCACGATGACTGCACCAAAACTACATTTGCTGGCGGCCCTGCCGGTCAAGCGCCGCCAGCAATTGGAATGGGAACGGCAGCTGCTTGGCTTGTATGTCTCGGAACACCCCTTGGCCAAGCTGCAACAACTGCCACTGCCGAATATAGTCACGCTGGAAACAGCCAGCACGCTGCGCGTGAATAAGCCGGTGCAGTG
>CAYZUI010000122.1:0-6585 GCA_964481945.1 uncultured Gammaproteobacteria bacterium | reverse complement strand
AATGCGATTATTGCCGGTATCGCTGACAAACACGGTATCGCCTTCTACCACCACGCCCTTCGGTCCGGATAAGCCAGTCAGAAATGTGCTTACCACACCATTTTCTAATTTACGAATGACATTATTATTGGTATCCGCAATAAAAATCTGCTCACCATTATCACCAAACACGGCAATATCTTGTGGTTCGGCAAACTGGGCGTTGAGCGCGGAATCATTTTTATACCCATATTCACCCGAGCCGGCGACTCGTTCCAAGGCACCACTGGCCGTCACTTTTTCGATACGGTTATTAATCGTATCCAGTACATAAATATCATCAGCATCGGTATCGAAGCCGCGGGGTTCATCTAAATAATTGGCGGCATCATCTTGGCTTAGGAACGTTTCGGTTTGATAGGTGGCCGCTGCAGCCGTGGTCGCAACAGCCAACAATGTCAGGATCGTAACGCTATAGTGTGATTGTATCATTAGGCTAGTATAGCACAGGTCAGGATGAGTATGGTATAATCCCCCTATGGCTCAACCAATCGTCAGTATCATCATGGGTAGTGATTCAGATTTGCCGGTCATGCAGTCAGCTGCAGATATCCTTAAACAGTTTGGAGTTGAACATGAACTAATGGTGATGTCTGCTCATCGCACGCCTGATCGCACCATTGAGTTTGCCAAATCCGCCGTCGGGCGCGGTATTAAGGTAATCATTTGTGGTGCCGGTGGAGCGGCGCATTTAGCCGGTGTGGTCGCATCGTCAACCACCTTGCCAGTAATTGGTGTGCCGATTAATTCCTCAAATTCGGTCAGTGGGGTTGATTCGTTATTATCTACGGTGCAAATGCCATCGGGCATACCGGTAGCCACCGTCGCCATCAACGGTGCCAAAAATGCCGGCATCCTGGCAGCCCAAATCATTGCCTTGCAGCAACCAGACCTGCAGAAGAAACTGAGTGATTTTAAACAATCATTAAAAGACGGTGTCCAAGCCGCTAACGACCGATTGAGTCGGTAAGTTGTTTTTCCAGCTTTTCCTCAATGGTGGAGATATCCAACTCGCCCAGCATCTTTTGCAGTTCTTTATCGTTCCGGGTATCAAATCCATGTTTTTCTGCAATGTAAGCCACTAATGCCATCACTTTGGTCAATTCGCGCTCGGTCACTAAATCTAATTGCAAATCAGTTTCCTCTCGAATGTCAGCCACATGGGCCGCGCGGTTTTGTGAAATTAAGACCACAATCGCTAAAAAGATCGCTTCAATCGATACAATGGTGGTAAGCATGACAAAGGGATAGGGATCAAAAATTGGCAGGCTCGTCCAACCCACATTGAGAATTAGCCACACGGCAAAGAAAGCCAGATTCGTCAACAAGAACCAGATCGTACCAAATTTGCTGGTCATCCAATCTGCCAGCTTGGCCGAGACAGTGCGACGAGAATTGGCTCTAGCTTGCAGGCTGTGTACGCGAGACGGATACATAGTAGATATAGTATAATTCATAGGATGCAGATCTCCAAATACACAACACAACCACTCACAGCCACTTTGGCTGAATTCCATGTTGCGGCAGCAACGGGCTTAACGGGCAGCCAGGAACGTGGTGGCAACGCTATGACTGAACACCGTGTGACCGGGTGGTCGATTTTGCTACGCCAGTTCAAATCATCCTTTGTGTACCTCTTGATTGGCGCCGCTATCCTGGCGTTAGTGTTAGGTGAAATCATTGATGGTATCATGGTATTTATCTTTGTGGGGGTAAACGCCTTGCTGGGATTTTTTCAGGAGTACCGTTCAGAGAAAACCAGCCAGCTGTTAAAACAGTATACGGTTCCCCATACCAAAGTACGGCGTGATGGTACCGAACAAGATATTCCCAGTACCGACATTGTACCGGGTGACATTATTCTATTGGAAGCGGGTGACATTATTCCGGCCGATTGTCGGATTATTTCCGAAACGGATTGCATGGTGAACGAAACTGTTTTAACTGGTGAATCTATTCCAATTAAAAAAATGGCGGAACCGTTAGTTGAAGCCACCGATGAAATTTATGAGGCCACCAATATCTTGTTTGCTGGCACATCATTAGTGAGTGGCGAGGCTACCGGCGTAGTGATTGCTACCGGCAGCACGACAGCCATGGGTGAGGTGGCCAAGCTGACTACTGAAACCAAACGAGTCAGTAGTTTTGAAGTGGAGATTAATCATTTCAGTCGGTTTATCTTACGATTGGTGGTGGTTACCTTGATCTGCGTATTTATAGTGAATCTGTTATTGAAGGGTACGACCGATTGGGTGGACTTAGTCATTTTTGCCATCGCCTTGGCGGTTGGAGTTATTCCCGAAGGGTTACCGGTCGTCACCACTTTTTCCTTATCGCGTGGTGCTCGGCGCTTAGCCAAGCAACAGGTCGTAGTGAAGCGGTTAACCGCTATTGAAGATTTAGGTGGCATCGAAGTGCTGTGTACCGATAAAACCGGGACGATTACGGAAAATACATTAACCGTAGCCGAAGTGACCGGTACAGAACCTGACACCACTGTGCGCTATGCGGCCTTGGCAGCCGATGAAGATGTCCATGATCCGTTTGATATCGCTTTGTGTCAGGCGGCCAATACCAAACCGGGCGCTCGTACCGAAGAAATTCCATTTGATCCCGATCGCCGGCGGAACAGCGTCTTAGTCAATCAAGAATTAATTGTACGTGGTGCCCCCGAAGTGATTTGTGGGTTTTGCCCGGACATGACTGCAGCGGAGTGTCAGCAATTGAACGATTGGGTAGCCGAACAAGGCCAGCGTGGTCGGCGGGTGATTGCGGTAGCGAAAAAGGCTTGGCGCAAAGATACTTATGAGGTGAGCGATGAAACAACGAAGTTATCATACATTGGCGCTGTGTCGTTTGTGGATCCAATTAAAGCCTCTACCCCACAAGCCATTGCTGATGCCAAGCAACTGGGTGTGGCAGTGAAGGTACTAACCGGCGACAGCAAAGAAGTAGCCGGTGCCGTAGCAGCCGAAGTCGGGTTAATTGAGCAAGCTGAACACGCCATGTTAGGGAGTGAGCTAGACGCCTTGCCGCACGACAAGCAGTTGCAGGCCGTGCGGGAACATCATGTGTTTGCACGCGTATCGCCGCAGCCGAAATATCACATCATTCAGTTACTCCAGGAGCAACAGTTGCATGTTGGTTTTTTGGGAGAGGGGATTAACGATGCTCCGGCTCTTAAAGTATCGAACATTTCCTTGGTGGTTCAAGGTGCTTCAGATATTGCTCGGGAAGCGGCTGACGTGATCTTGTTGAAGCAGAGTTTAGAAGTGATTATTGATGGCATTCGGGAAGGTCGCTCGGTATTTACCAACACCATGAAGTATATCCAAGCAACATTATCATCTAATTTTGGCAATTTTTATGCCGTCGCTATCGTTTCACTATTTATCGATTTTTTACCAATGCTGCCGCTACAAATTTTATTG
Organism: uncultured Gammaproteobacteria bacterium; assembly: GCA_964481945.1. Taxonomy (GTDB): domain Bacteria; phylum Patescibacteriota; class Patescibacteriia; order UBA9570; family UBA9570; genus UBA9570. The sequence continues at coordinate 3,115 of CAYZUI010000122.1, read as the reverse complement.
GTGAATTTATTATCTGATTTCCCAATGATCAGTATTGCGGCTGATCGGGTAGATCAGATCGAATTACGTAAGCCAAAGAGTTATCATGTCAAAGATATTTTATTGCTCGCTACCTTTCTTGGCATTGTCAGCACGGTGTTCGATTTCATCTATTTTGCTTTGTTTCGCCATTTGTCGCCAGCTGGTCTCCAAACTAACTGGTTTATCGGCAGCATTTTAACCGAACTATTATTTTTATTTTCTATTCGTACGCCACATCTGTTTACCCGTGGTATCCGGCCAGCCCCGGTCATTTTGTTACTTAGCCTAGCTGCTGCCGCACTTACCATCATTATTCCATTTACGAGTATTGGTCACGATATTTTCCAATTCACCAGCCCTACGTTGAATCAGTTACTCATCATTCTTGGCGTGGCAGTCATGTATTTGGTTGTGACTGAAATTGTTAAGTTACTTTACTTTAAGAACAAATATGAAACGCATCCTGCTCGGACTTAGTTGTCTCACGTTGGTAGCCACTAGTTGTACCACACCAACCATCGATACCACTCAACTACAGATCGTGGCTAGTTTTTATCCATTAGCCTACCTGGCTGAACAAGTTGGCGGTGAGTATGTCACGGTTACCACGATTGTCCCAAACGGTGTTGAACCACATGATTTTGCACCGACGCCGCAAGATATCGTAGCGATGATCGAAGCCGATGTCCTGATCACTAATGGAGTCGGTTTAGATAATTGGGTCACTACAGAATCAAACGGGCAAAGTATTTCTGCCACAGCTGATTCAGCTACTGACCCGCATGTCTGGCTAGACCCAGTACTGATGCAAGACTTTGTTCAAGCGATTGCTGATGCCTATAGCGCAGCTGATGCGAAACATAAAACGCAATACCAAAACCAAGCCAATTTGGTTATTGCACAGTTGCAGAACCTGAATAATAGTTATCAATTACGCTTAGCCAATTGCGAACTGAACCAAGTGATTGTAGCCCATGACGCCTTTACTTATGTAGCTGAACGCTACGACATTGAAATTCTACCAATTTTGGGTGTGAATCCAAATGAAACGCCTTCCGCCAAAACGCTCGCTGAACTATCTAACCTAGCCAAGACTGCCGGTATTGAGTATATCTTTTTTGAAGAACTGACCTCACCAAAATTGAGTGAAACCTTGGCCGCCGAAGTTGACGCACAAACCTTAGTCTTGAGCCCACTGGAAGGATTATCAGAAGAAGACCAAACCGCTGGAGATGATTACTTTTCCATTTCGGAGCGAAACATAGACAATCTCGCGCTGGCCATGCGTTGCCAGTAAGGTGCCTTTAGTGGTGTGCACCGCCAGATGACATAAATTTCAATCCAACAATTATCACCGCAAAAACGAGAAGTACACCAATCAGTTTGATGGTATCCGGTTGGAGGTTCAGATTGTAGCCCAGATTGGCTAAGGTTAACGGTTGCTCGGTGGTAGTACCGCCAGCTGGTTGGAGACTATCTACCGGCGTAACGGTACCTTGGGCAGAATCTACCGCAATGGTTAAATTTGCTTGATCAAATTTTTTTAATACCTCCGTGGCATCAATCACCCAAACCAATTCGCGTTGCTCCGTCAGTTGAGCGATGGTAAAGGTGCTGCCTTGGGTTTCGCTGTATCCTGGCAGTGCACAGGTTCCTTTGCCACAACTGTACACCGTATCGTCCACCTTGACGGTAATATTTTTTCCAGCGGTTTTTCCATCAACCAATACCGTCAGCCTGGGCGCATTGGCCAGTTGATTTTGTTGCATAGCCAACGGCACTACTACTGTGCCAGTTGCCAGCAATACGATGATGGCCACAAATATTCGTACCCCTGATATCATAGAGGCACGATTTTAGCACACGACCATTTTTTGACAAGGTGCAAACATGCTATGATCACAGTGTATGATACAAGACCGCAATCTTCAACTTGCTATTACCGAAGCCTTATGTCAGGCAGGTGTATTCACCTATACAGATTATCCAGCAACCTTGCGTCAGGAACACCTTGATCAGGTGACCCAGATTCGTTGGGCAGCGGACGCTGGCTTTATTTCTGAACTGGCACCAGACTGGGATGGTGAAGACGACCAATTTGATATCCAGAATCTGGCTGGTATTGAACAGCTCAAGAATTTACAATCATTACGCATCAATGTCCTGTTAACTGACACTGCTAAAAATCGGGCAATCGTTACACAGCTGCAAGCTCGAGGTGTGGATGTATCCATCAATGGGCAACCAGGCTGGCCCGCCAAGAAAACAATAACCAAACCACCGTCAATCAAACCCACCAGTCCAATTGCGCCATTTTTTCCTCCAGCGAGACACGAACTGACTGTTACACCGCTGGCGATTGATCAATTGCAAAATAAACTTGATCAACTCATTGGCAAAGTGTTCGCTATCTCCGTCGGTCAGCCGGTGCATACTAAAGAGCCGCTGTCATTAGGTGGGTTTAAGGATGTGACGGAAACGCAGGGGAGTAAAGGTAATGCCACATATCGATCGATCGTGACGAAGACATATTTGAGCGAACAGGAGCTGCATGAGGCTTCTTTCTACGCTCGTTATTTGAATGGTGGACCGTGTTTAACGGTGACTGGTTCCGTCCAGAACACTGATCAGCTCGCCGCTGTGCTGATTGAAGCCAACTATCTAGATCCAAAGATTGTTTCGCAACTGATAACCGCTTTACTCATCCAGCGGGCGAGCTTGCTGCCACAGTAATTCGAAAATAATCTGTCGGTAAAAATAGGCAATATCTTTATTCTCAATTACGGTGCAGGTTAATTTCCCTTCGGTAAATGATTGAATGGCAATACTATCATTCCAAGAAAATATGCCCGAGCGCCAATGTAATTCTGGAGGTAGTAGGCGAATACGCATGTGATACTGACTAGCGGTTTTGTTTACTCGTTCGGCAAAGGGACAGGTCGGAAAAATTAGCCGAGTATGAATATTTTTTTGGGCTCGGCGTGCATAATAATGCTCTAAATATTCTACCCCAATTAATTTTGAAAATAATTCTACATAGGTAAATACTAATACCTCGCCTTTGGCCGTCAATGTTTGTTCAAGCATGCGTTTA
>CAYZUI010000121.1:0-3912 GCA_964481945.1 uncultured Gammaproteobacteria bacterium | reverse complement strand
GGTGGCGGCGGTGGCGGATTGATTTACCTTTCTTACGGCGCAGATACTTCTTCTTGGAGAAGCGGCTTGACGAGTGCCAATACAACTACAGGCGGAGGTGGTGGCACCGGCGGTATCGGAGCGGGCACAGGTGGGTCGAACGGTACGCTCACTCAAGCGGATGTTCCCGGGTTTTCTTCAGCCGTCTATAAAGATAGTGATGGAAATGGAACAGTGGATCAGGTGGTAATAACGTTTGATGAAACTGTGACGATTGGTGGCACGGTTGCCAGTACGAGACTTACGTGGACGAGCGCGGATCTCAACGGGTCACTATCCGGCAATGCCAGCGCTTCGGGCACGGATGTGACAATTACTCTTGGCAGCACTGATGCCAATGAAACTAGTGCGGCGACACCTCCCACCATTGCCTACAGCGATAACAGTGATGATGCCACGAATAAAATACAGGATGCAGATGGATATATTGCCCAAACGTTTACGGCGCAAAATGTCTCCGATGGAGCCAAGCCGATTGTTACGGCAAAACAGTATGAAGATTCTGACTCCAATGGAACAGTGGATCGTTTAGCGTTAACCTTCTCCGAAGCGGCTAGTACCCAGACTGCCGTGTTGGGAGATTTTGCCTATGTGGCCAATGACATTACTTCATCTGCCATAACAAGTGGAGTATTGTCTTACCCTTCGACTACCACAGCCCGGATTGTTTTGGGAACCGCTGGAGGTGCTAACATTACCGGTCATACCACGGCTCCATCTTGGGCATATCCCGATGGTGGAGCAACCGCCGTTGCGGATGCGGCTGGTAACCAACTGGCGACGTTTGCGGCGGTGTCTCTGTCCGATGCGGCGGCACCGGTGGTGAAAACAGCCCGAGTGTATGATGCCACATCTTCTGATGGTAAGGTAGATGTGATAACGATGATATTTTCAGAGAATATTTCTGCAGTAGCTAATGCCACGGCTGCAACCGAGTGGGCCTTAAGTTCTGCGGCCAATTTTTCTAGTTTGACCGAAGGTACCGTGGAATGTAACACGGGTGGAGCTGCGGCCAATGAATGTGATTATAATTTTACGACCAGTACTGTAAAAACCAATCTGGGAGATTTGTCTTTAGCCTACACGGCCGGGAGTGTGAGTGATGGGACCAATTCGGCTGGCAGTGTCACCCTGACTTCTGCTTCATCACCAGCCCTGACTGATCTGGCTGGACCGGTGTTGACGAGTTCCTCTCCGGCCAGTTCCGCCACCAGCGTTACCCGCAGTGCCGATGTGGTATTGACGTTCTCTGAACCAATGGATACTGCATCGTTTACGTACAGTTGCTGTGGAGCTGGTACCAATCCAGGTTCCTGGTCTCAAGCTTGGACAGTGAGTAATACTGTGAACACATTATCGAGAGGAAATTTCACCTTTTCAGATGTAATTACCTTCACCATCACAGCTGCACCAGACACCGCAGCTAATACCTTTGTTGGTGCGGCGGCCACGGCGGCTCATCCCCTTTCGTTTACCGTGGTGGCAAACTCTAGTCCGGTGTTAGATTCGAATATACCCAATGTCAATCTCACGGAAGATACCAACGTCACTGTGGCATTTGATCTCGATACCTATTTTTCCGATGTTGATACGGACCACAATGATCAATTTATCTGTACGGCCAGCAATGGTTTATCCGCCGCCTTAGGTACCATGACTATTAACTCAAACCGTACTGTCGATTTTACTTTGGTAGCCAACGCCACTGGAACAGATACCATTCAATTTTCCTGCGCCGATGCGCTATCGGCCGCTACTGCCAGCAACGTAGTAACCGTGACCATCTCCAATGTCAACGATACCCCCGCCTTCACCGGTACCATCAGCAACCAAACCACCAATGAAGATACTAATCTATCTTCCGCCTTCGATTTAGATAACTTTTTTGCAGAAGTAGATAGCGGCGATAGCTGTACCTATTCCGTCATTGACGACTTCTCCAAAGGTACGATGACTATCTCATCCGGAGCTGTCAGTTTTGCTCCCACAGCCAATGCCACTGGTTCAGACACGGTTCAGTTCCGTTGCACCGATACCAGTAACGCGACCGTGGATTCTAATAGCGTGACGGTCACAATCACCGCCGTAAATGACACTCCCAGTGTGTCTGGGCCAGTGAATATCACCATTGAAGAAGGTACAAAGCTCGTCATTCTGGTGAACGGTGCAGACAATGATGGTGATGCCTTAGCCTTAAGCGTCCAGGATACGGATAATCACTTTACCAACCAGGGCATTACCGTTGGGAATCTCTTCACCGACGCCGGGGATAATTCTGGTGTGTTTGATTGGACGCCTGCCTATGCCAACAATGGCTCGTACACCACCACGTTCGTGGCCAATGATGGCAGCACGACGGGTACAAAATCGATTGTCATTACGGTTACAGATATTAACGCTGAACCCAGTTTTGCCGGCACCCTGCCAACTGTGGCCTTGGTGGGTGGCACCACCACGGAAGTGGTGTTTGACCTAGATGAATATTTCTCTGATGCCGATGGTGATACACTCACCTATTCTGTAGCGGGCAATGATCAAGTAGAACCTACTATTAGTGCTGGAGCCGTCCAGCTCACTGCCCCCACCTCTTTTTCCGGAACAGAAGCTCTAACCTTTACCGCCACGGATGCCATGGGTGCCACCGAAAATAGCAATGCGGTGATTGTATCGGTGACAGCCGGATTATCTCTGGAGACAGTGGATCACGTCGAAGGAAAAACGAAAGGAAGCGGCACGGTGACGGTATTTGATGAAGATGGCAACACCATCCGCTGGACTGCTTTCCCGGTTGGTGGATCGGTACCACGGATTGCCGAAATTAATGATGCCGGGTATGTCTTTGTGACCAAATACCGAGCTGGCAGTACCATCCACGCCTATTCCTTGACCGGTGATCTGGTGAAAAAGAAACGTCTATCTCCTAAACTGCACTGGCGGAAGGTAGCGACCGGTGATCTGGATAACGATGACTCAACGGAAGAAGTGATTGTGGCGACGCGCCGTGACAGCCGCATCTATTTTAAGGTCTATGCCTTCAAACCCAATCGTCAACAGTTTGATCTGCTCTACAAGGCCGCCACCGGGGTTGGGCCGATTACCGATGATCAATTTCAAGTGACCATTCAAGATCAGGCGATTGTCCTGAAGAATAGCCAAGACCAGGTTGTCAGTCGGCTGCGTCCGTTGTAAACTAAAGATATGAAATATATCTTTAGTGTTGCGTTTGGTTTTATACCCTTGGTTGCTTCCGCCGCTGTGGGGTTAACCGATTTCGTTGAATTCAGCGGCGAAGCGGTTGGGGACAGTGCTGGTACCTATGTGGCATCAGGTGGAGACGTGAATGGTGACGGCTATGACGATTTCGTTGTAGGTGCGCCGTCCAATAGTGCCGGTTCGGCCTACCTCATTTATGGCCAATCCGGTAAGCTCTCCTCCGCCTCACTATCTACTGCCATAGAATTTTCCGGTGAAGCAAACAATGATGAAGCTGGCATCTCAATTACGATTGTCGGTGACGTGAATGGAGACGGCTATGATGATATTGTGGTTGGAGCAGATAAAACATCCACTAGTGCTGGAGCGGCCTATCTGATCTATGGTCAAGCCAGTCAATTAAGTAGCGCCAATCTCTCTACAACGATTAAGTTTAGTGGTGCCACGGCTGGCGATCGGGCAGGCTACGCAGTGAATGGAGCGGGTGATGTGAATAACGACGGTTATGATGATTTTTTAGTCGGAGCTTTGGGTGAGGATACCGGTGGCAGCGCTGCTGGGGCAGCCTATTTGATCTACGGTCAGGCTACTACTTTAACCGCTGCTTCGTTATCAACCAAACCCAAATTCTATGGTGAAGCCGCCGGTGATCAAGCTGGC
>CAYZUI010000120.1:0-3144 GCA_964481945.1 uncultured Gammaproteobacteria bacterium | reverse complement strand
CGTGACTCCGATAAAATGTTCTCGAAGGTCTCGGTGGCAAAGTTTTGAAATTCATCAATGTACAGGTAAAATTCTTTGCGCTGCTCTTCGGGCAGTTTGGCCCGCGCCATGGCGGTTTGGTAGATCTTGGTAATCATCATGGCACCAAGCAACGCGGCATTTTCTTCACCCAAGCGGCCTTTAGATAATTCAATCAGCAGTACCTTCTTGTTATTCATGATGTCGTCAAAGCTGAATTTATTTTTCGGTTGTGCCACAATATTACGGATCAAATGATTCGACAAAAATTGGCCAAGTTTGTTCACTAACGGCAGAATGGCTTCATTATCAAACTTTTCTGACCAACTAGAGAACTCATTGGCCCAGAAGTGTTTCACCACGGAATCTTTAATTTCCGGAATGACCTTTTGGCGAAATTTCCGATTGGTCAACATTTTCATCATCCCCACGATGGTTGAATCGGGATAATCCAACATGGCCAGAGTAGTGTAGCGAAAGACATGCTCAATTTTTGGTGACCAGTCTCCGCCAAAGAATTTTTCGAACACTTCAATCAAGCCTTGCGTAACTTGCTGTTTCATGTCGATGGAAACATTTTCCAGTGGATTAAAGGCGATCGGCCATTCAAAATCGGCCACATTGAAATAAATAATATCCTTCACCTTATGTTCCGGAATGTACTTAATAATATCTTGAATCAAATCACCGTGTGGATCCATCACGCAGACGCCCTGACCCTTCATGATGTCATCAATAATCAGCGTTTCGAGTAGTTTCGATTTACCGGAACCGGATTTACCCACCACATAGAGATGACGGCGGCGATCTTCGCGCAGAATACCGAATTCCGTACGTTGGCCACGAAAGTTCGTGGCACCAAAAAATGTGGCATCTGGAGCTGCCGTCGTATGCGGTGTCGGTAAGTTAAAGGGCGGTTGAGCGCGTTTGGACAGAATCCAGTTAATGGCCGGTAATTTCAACATCGGATCAGGAATGTGAAACAGGGAAGCCACCTCTTCCTGACTTAAAATAGTGCGGGCACTGGCTTTACGCTTGAATAAATCTTGCACGAATGACTGAATGTTTGGTTCAGGGGTAAAGACAATACGATTTTTTTCGGCAGTGAATTCATGAAAGGACCGCATGATATCGTCCAGCGCCACCTTGGCGACCAGGTTATCGCTCCCCGGAAAGAAATAGGCAAAGCGCACCACGGATTGAAACTTTGGAATTTCTACTGTTTCACCACTGCGTTTAGTTTCACCATAGAACAAACCACTGGAACTGCCTTCGACATCTTCATCCAACGGATCCACCACCAATTGCCAAATGGCGCCGTGGGTGGGTGGAATAGAAGACAAACTATTGATAAAGGGACTCAAGGGATCATTGGGCGCGGTGGCTTTGTAAGTGCGTAGGGAATACTGTTCTTTGTGTGCTAAATCAAGATAAAAGCTCAAGGCATGATCGGGCATGTGTTCAATATCCATGAAGCGTTCGACCGTGGTGACTTCCGCATCCGGAAAAATGGAGAACACCATATTCTTGATCACCCCGCCATTTTGGGATGGAGCAGTCAAGTAGAAATTGAGTTTATTGTGCACGCTCACTACTTCGCAGGACAGCCGCAGTGATTTATCCGGATCGCTCTTCAGCAAATAGTAGATGTTATGAAATAACTGCTCAAACTTGCCGATATGATCGGCCAGAGGAGCCAGCGGAAAACGCACAAGCAAAATTTGCATATCCATAACGCAGTTTGAATTCTAACATATTACTACGACTCTGTCAAGCTGGGCGTAATCTTTGTTGACTGTCATTTTGGCCGACGGATAAACTCGTTCGACGATTTTTCTAATTCGGTTAGCTTGATTGTAGCCGATCTCTAAGACTATTTTTCCACTGGGAGACAACCAGTCTGGTGATTGCTCGATTACTTTCTTAATGATCGATAACGTATCGCGTTGAGGAGTTAAGGCAACTGGCGGTTCATACCGTAGTGATTTCTTTCCGGCCTCACGTTTGGTCAAATAGGGAGCATTACAAATTAACCAATCAATTTTTCCAGAATATATTTTAGGGAGAGCCTGCCAGACATCGCCGCGATAAAAAGTAACTGGGGCTTTTAATTTTTTAGAATTTTGTTTAGCCACTCTTAAGGCAGTTTGAGAAATATCAGTAGCTAGCAAGGTCACGCTGGGATACGATTTTTTGAGCGTGATGGCGATATTGCCGGAACCGGTACCGATGTCGCACACTAATTGACCAGGTTTAAGTTGAGGTAGAACGGTTTCAATTACTGTCTCGGTATCGGGGCGGGGAATCAGCACATGTTTGTTCACTATGAAATCAAGTCCATAGAATTCCTTGTGGCCGGTGAGGTAAGCGATTGGTTCACCTTGTTCTCGGCGCCTGACGAGCCTTTGGAATTTGTTGAATTGGGATTTGGAAAGTTTGTATTGTGGATGAGAATACACAAACTCCTTGGGCTTTCTCAATACAAAAGCCATCAACATATCCATTTCATGCATGGTTATGGTCATATATTTTGCAACTGCTGCTCGTGGTCTGCCGCCTGCATGGCCGAGATGATGGGAGACAGATTACCTTCCATGATCTGTCCGATATTACTCCAATTGGCTTTAAGGCGATGATCGGTAATACGATCTTGCGGAAAATTGTAGGTGCGGATTTTTTCCGAACGGTCACCGGTGCCAATTTGGGAACGGCGCATGGCGCTATTTTTTGCCCGATCCGCTTCCAATTTTTGCGTCAGTAAACGAGATTGTAATACCTTCAAGGCTTTGGCTTTATTCTTGTGCTGAGATTTTTCATCCTGACAGGTCACAATCATACCGGTCGGCAAGTAGGTAATACGTACCGCTGAATCGGTGGTATTAACGCTTTGTCCACCATGACCGCCGGAGCGAAACACATCAATCCGTAAATCATTTGGATTAATCTGTAGATCGACCTCTTCCGCTTCTGGCATCACCGCCACCGTCACCGTGGAGGTATGCACCCGACCAGATTTTTCCGTATCCGGAACTCGTTGCACGCGATGGACACCAGATTCATATTTCATCTGGGAATAGACTTTTTGACCGGTGATTTCAAAAATAATTTCTTTAAAGCCACCAATGC
>CAYZUI010000119.1:0-1979 GCA_964481945.1 uncultured Gammaproteobacteria bacterium | reverse complement strand
AGCCCCAGCCGATGCCGCCGGCACCGACGATGCCTACTATCAAAGGCTTCCGAGACATACTGTCCGAATCCTTTCTCCTTTTCTATTCAACGTACCTGCCACCTATTGACCGGCAAATTGAACAGAACGGTACGCAGCACCGTACTGTTTTTGTATCGAAAAGTCAATTACCAAGTCAGGAGAGCTTGACCAATGCAACAACTGTGATAAAGGTGTGGTATGTTGTATCACAAACCCCAACGAATTCGGAAATTACAACGATTACTGGAATATGATTATTCCCAACCGGGCTGGTATTTTATTACGATTTGTACCCAATTTATGATGGAATGGTTTGGTGATGTCGTTGCTGGACAAATGGTATTGAATGAATGTGGGGAAATTGCCGAAAAATTTTGGTTGGACATTCCAAGTCATTATTCTGATGTAACCATTGATGAATTTGTGATTATGCCCAATCATGTCCATGGAATTATTGTGATACACCACGATGCAGATACACGTCATGGTGTAGGGACAGAGCAATGCTCTGTCCCTACGGGTGGACATGCCCATTACGGATTGATATCAAAAATTGTCATGTCCTATAAAAATATCACCACCAAACGCATTCATTTAAAAACACCAAATCTGGAATTTTCCTGGCAACGATCCTATTACGACCATATTATTCGTCACCCACGGGCATTGCAAAATATCCGCCAATACATTCACAATAATCCGAAACGATGGCAGGATAAAATGGCTGCTTGACGTACGGCACAAAAGCTGGTATCGTTCTTTTTAATATCTATGGCAAACATTACCAATCTTCCTTTAGCGTTGACCTTCGACGATGTCTTGCTGGTTCCACAAAAATCAGAAGTCTTGCCGCGTGATGTCAATTTACGCACCCAACTCACCAAAAAACTCTATTTAGAAATCCCCTTGTTGTCTTCTCCGATGGATACGGTGACTGAATCGGCGATGGCCATTGCCATGGGCAAAGAAGGCGGTCTGGGTATCGTGCACAAAAATCTGGATGTGGAACAGCAAGTGGCCGAAGTAAAAAAAGTGAAACAAGCTGGCTTTATGGCTGGCGCAGCTGTCAGTGTAGGTGAACCAGCTATGCGTCGCGCCGAAGCCTTGGTGGAAGCACGGGTTGATGTGTTGGTTGTTGATAGTGCTCATGGTCATTCCGAAGGTGTTATCGCTATGGTGGCCTATCTGAAGAAAACGTATCCTGATGTGCAAGTGGTTGGTGGCAATGTGGCCACGGCGGCGGCTACTAAAGATTTAATTAAAGCCGGTGCAGATGCCGTGAAAGTTGGTATTGGGCCAGGATCAATTTGTACCACGCGTATTGTTGCTGGAATAGGCGTGCCACAATTAACCGCCATTGTAAACTGTGCCAAAGAAGCCAACAGACATGGCATACCGATTATTGCTGATGGCGGTATCCGCTACTCTGGCGATATTGTCAAAGCCCTGGCCGCCGGTGCCAGTATCGTGATGATGGGTGGTGCCTTGGCTGGCACAGATGAAGCGCCCGGTGAAGTGATTGAAGAAAACGGTGTGAAACTGAAGGCCTATCGTGGTATGGGATCAATGGAAGCCATGCAGCGTGGCAGCAAGGACCGTTATCTGCAAGAATCTGTGACTGAAGCGAAAAAGTTAGTACCAGAAGGTATTGTGGGTAAAATAAAATACAAAGGCTCAGTAGATCAAGTGGTCTACCAGTTATTAGGTGGTCTGCGGGCTGGCATGGGCTATTGCGGTTCAGCTACCATCGAAGACTTGCATGCCAATGCCGAATTTGTGCAAATTACCAACGCTGGCATTCGCGAAAGCCATCCGCACAGTCTAGCGTACATTTCCGACGCGCCAAACTACACGATGAATTAAAGTTTCACCCGTTTTCGTAACGCCTGATGATGTTGTTCGAGCTTCGTGAGGAGCTCGCTTTCGTTGACAAAATTATGCCGTCGACCAGTGATAAC
>CAYZUI010000118.1:0-2386 GCA_964481945.1 uncultured Gammaproteobacteria bacterium | reverse complement strand
TATACTTCGCTCCGAAAGGTGTAATGTTTATATATTCCTAGAATATAATTATCAAACACTATCAGACCTTTCGGAGCACTCCCGGAAGGTCTGTTTAGTGTAAAGACGCATTGCAATGCGGCTCTAACCAAAAATCTATGATCATCGTTATGCAAGAAAACGCACCTAAACAACACGCCCTGGCGGTGGTGCACCACGTGGAAGAACTCGGCCTGAAACCGGTATTACTGGAAGGAACTGAACGGAATGTCATTGCCGTGATTGGCGATGAACGGATTCTGGATATTCACGTGATCAATTCCCTCGATAGCGTGGAAAAAGTCATGCCAGTGTTGGCACCATTCAAGCTGGCTTCCAAAGAACATACTAAGACCAAAACTGCCATTACCATTGCCCCAGGCGTGAAAGTCGGCGGAACGCAAATTGCCGTGATGGCTGGTAATTGTGCAGTGGAGAATCTCACTATATCGTTAGCCACAGCCAAAGCGGTCCAGGCCGCTGGCGCCATTATTCAACGTGGCGGCGCATTTAAGCCACGCACATCACCTTACTCATTCCAAGGCCTGGGTGAGGAAGGTTTGTTAGTCTTGCGCGAAGTCAAAAAACAAACTGGTTTACCGATTATTACGGAAATTCTAGATCCACGTCACATTGATTTAGTAGCTGAGCATGCTGATATTCTGCAAGTCGGTACGCGCAACATGCAAAATTTTGAACTGTTACGTGAACTGGGTCATGTCAAAAAACCGGTATTGCTCAAGCGCGGCATGTCTGCCACCATTGAAGAATTCTTGATGTCAGCCGAATACATTCTGGCCAGTGGCAATGCTAATGTGATTCTCTGTGAACGGGGGATTCGCACCTACGAAACCGCCACGCGCAACACGCTAGATATCTCTGCGATTCCGGTACTCAAAAAAATGACCCACTTACCAGTGATCGTTGATCCATCCCACGCGGCAGGCAAACGTGATTATGTGGCTGCGTTGGCCAAAGCGGCAATTGCTGCCGGAGCCGATGGCTTACTGCTAGATGTGCATCCAGAACCACCGAAATCGTTGGTTGATTCTGATCAAGCCTTACCGTTTGATCAATTCACTGACTTAATGAAGGATTTCCGTAAAATTGCGGAAGCGGTTGGGCGCAGTTTGTAAATATGTTTTACCGTAAATTCGTTCAACCTATTACCTATCAATCAGCCCTCGAGGTATTTCAACAATACTCTGATACAGTACCGGGTGTGTTATTTGAATCGGTTGATGTGGCTCCGATTTACGGAAGGAAAAGTTTATTTATTGTTGATCCAATATTGTCCGTAGAAGGTAAGGAAAAGGGGATCAAGTTAGAAACCTTAAGACCTGGTGGAGATATTATTCGGCAACAACTACCAACAACCATTCCTTCATTACGGACGCTGTTTGAAACAATCCACACCGACGATCCGTATTTTGGCTTGTATGGGATGTTTAGTTACGATTTTGTCCGGCAGTTTGAAGTGCTGCCAGACCAGCATCCACACTTAGACGTACCAGATTTTCAACTCTATATTCCGGATCTGGTTTTTGTGTACGACCATCTGAAAGAAACCGCCGAGGTGCATTACTACCAACTGACTGACCTGACTTTGGCAGAACGTCTGCAACAATTACCCAAACACACACAGTCACTAGACTTTAGTGTCGGCACAATGCAGCCAAATATCAACCAGCTCGATTATGAAGCGTTAGTACAACGAGCTCAAGATCATATGAAAATTGGGGATGTGTTTGAGCTGGTTTTATCACGGCAGTTTATGGCTGCGTTCTCAGGTTCCACTTTGGGTTTGTACCAACAGTATCGTGAAGTAAACCCATCACCGTATATGTTTTTTGTGAGAACGCCAGACCGCACTTTGCTGGGAGCGTCGCCGGAAATGTTTGTGCGCGTAGAAGCCGGTACGGTGATGACGCGACCCATTTCCGGTACAGCGATACGCAGCCAAGATGCCGTAACTGACTATGAACACATGTTGCAATTACTGAATAGTCCCAAAGAGAAAAGTGAGCTGGATATGTTGATTGATTTAGCGCGCAATGATTTAGCTCGGGTATGTCAGCCTGGTATCCAGGTGTCCGATTATCGTTATGTAGAAAAATATTCCAAGGTGATGCACACGATTGCGCAAGTGACTGGCCAGCTCGATACGGACAAATTCATGGCCTATGATGCTCTGACAGCTTGCTTGAATGCTGGCACCTTAACCGGTGCCCCAAAGATTAGAGCGATGGAATTGATTGAGGAACTAGAATCATCACGCCGCGGCTTGTACGGTGGTTGCATGGGGTATCTCACTTTTAATAACGAACTGAATACTGGTATTACCATTCGCTCGGCCGTGATTTCCCCC
>CAYZUI010000117.1:0-4959 GCA_964481945.1 uncultured Gammaproteobacteria bacterium | reverse complement strand
CAATCACTGCGGTAAACGCCATCAGAGCGAATGACAAATCGGCTCCCAGGACAAAGAACCACACCACAAACGTGACGATGGCCAGACCAATTACGATGGGCACGAATTTAGCTGAAATCCGATCAGCCAAGTTTTGAATGGGCGCTTTGGACCCTTGCGCTTCCTCAATCAGCCGAATAATTTGAGCCAAGGCGGTTTCATTACCCACCCGAGTGGCGACAAACTCGAAACTGCCAGTTTTATTGATCGTTCCACCGATAACGGTATCATCGACCTGTTTTTCCACCGGCAAACTTTCTCCAGTAATCATCGACTCATCCACGGCCGATGAGCCAGTCACGATGGTACCATCCACTGGAATTTTTTCTCCCGGACGAACCAGAACATGATCACCGTGTATCACGGCTTCGACCGGAATATCTTGAGTGATGCCAGCACGAATCACCCGGGCGGTTTTGGCTTGTAACCCCATTAGTTTTTTTATTGCGTCAGATGTTTTGCCTTTTGTTCTAGCCTCTAACCATTTGCCTAGCACCACAAACGTAATGAGAAAAGCGGCCGTTTCAAAGTACAAATCACCAATTTTTTCGCCATTTACGCCCAGCAGTGACCCTTGGTTCACCGCGTAGATACTATAGTTCACCAAGCTATAGAGATAGGCCGTTGAGGTACCAATGGCAATTAAACTATCCATGTTAAAAGTCTTCATGCGTAAGGCTGACCACATCCCTTTATAAAAACCGGCGCCAACGATAAACTGAACCGGTGTGGTTAAGACCAAGGAAATAATCCCAACCCAGGGTAAAAGTAAGCTGGCTCCTGGCACTCCAGGGAAAAAATCAAACAACATGAAATAGAACATGGGCAGACTGAATGCCAGACTGACAATAAATCTTATCCAGTATCCGTGAATTTCTTTTTGTCGTTTACGAGTTTCAAACTCGGTGTCTTTGACATCAACCAATTGAGCCTGATAACCGGCTTTGGTCACGGCAGCAATTAACTGCGACAGCGTAGCCGTCTGTTCATCGTATGTGACGGTAGCCTTTTCCGCCGCAAAACTCACCTGAGCTTGGGTGACGCCAGAAACTTTTTTGAGTGATCGCTCGATGATGTTGGCACACGAGGCGCAGTGCATGCCAGACAGCGAAAGTTGGGTACGTTTTTCCATGCGACCTATAATACCCTAGGGGGGTATTACTGTCAACTGCTGTAAAACTCGATACTAAAAAAGATCAGCAAACTAAGGGCACAAAGCACCGTCGTGCCGATTGTTCCGTACAACGATTTCTGTTCAGTTATCCCCTGCTGCAAAACGCGATTCAGTACGACTGCCGTCACCACAAAAACAACCGTTGCCACAATACCTTTACCAACCCAGTGATGGCTACCAATTTTTGTTAAAGTGTCCTTGAGGGGGCTATATAATTCGGCAATGATGGTCAGTGCCGTGATGGTGATTATGGTCGTACTGGTGGCATGAGCCAAGGCGCGTAGCTTCATACTGGTGTGATTACTTCTAAAGCTGCTCGATAGCCGGATGAAACTAACCATCCCATACCGGCAATGCTAAAGATACTGACGACGATTAATCCGGCCAACAGTACGACTGGACGATACGATGGTACCCGCCGGATACAGGCTGCCACCAATAGCGCTAAGAATGGCAGAAACAAAAACAGGTGTTCTTTGGTCTCCATCATTATGGAATGTGTCCACGGTAAAGGCCCAGCCTTGATGATTGGTTTTACAGCGTTGCCGTATTCACTAACATAGTACCAACCACCAGATACCCAAGCCGCCAACAGAGCAACCACCGCTAGCCAGGCCGCCACAGCCGCACGCCGTTTACCGGCTTCAGACGGATGCAACAACTCAACCATCACCCAAATGATGGCAATGGCACCAGCCTCTCCTAATCCTGCATGTAAACTGATCAATGGATTGATCATACCTTTAGAATATATCGAAACATGATATTTGATAATCCCCTGACTGGCTGGGGCGGTAGGGATCGAACCTACGCATGGCGGCGCCAAAGGCCGCTGCCTTACCGCTTGGCTACGCCCCATTCTGCTACAAGCGGAATAAATATAGCTTCTTTAGGTGCTGGTGTAAAGAGAGCACTACACTTTTAAATAGCGTCCGATGGAAAGCATACTGCTCCCAATAGCTAGAATCAAAGAAATCACAAACTGACCTAGCGCTATAATCCAGAAGTTACTGGTGAAAAATAGATTCACGCTAAAATCGTAGCCGGAGAAAAAGGCGTTAATGTACGGGGCGACAGTAAACGTCAACCCAGACAATACCGCCATCGCGATGATGCTGGCCAAGAGCGCGTAGAATACTCCTTCGATGACAAAGGGCATACGAATAAAGGCATTGGTCGCCCCCACCAATTTCATAATCCCCAACTCTTCCCTATGGGAATAAATCGCCACGCGAATGGTATTGTACATCATCACCACCGATATCAAGATAAAAATCAAGCTTAACGCTATCCCCCCTTGGTACAAGCGCTTGGTCAGATTTGATAATCGATCAATCACGGTTTGATGATCAGAAAAATTTTTATCCTCAACCAGCGTATTAAACTCTGACGCTTCAAATTGGGTAATGACACTTTGATACTGATTCAACTCGGTGGCTTGGACACTTAAACTAGCTGGTAATGGATTACTATCTAATTCAGCCAACGCCGCCTGAATATCTGGGTCGTCAACATGAGTGGCGGTGAACGATTGCAAAGCGTCAGTTTTAGAGATATACCGTACCCCTTTTACTTCCGGAACACTTTCTAACCACAATTTGGCTTTGAGGATATCGGTTTCATCCGTGGAATCTCTGAAATATAAATCGACATCGACCTTTTCTTCTACGGCTCGAATGGCTTGCGTGGCCAACAAATTCAAGCTAGCCACTAAACTGACGATAAACAGTGTGAGGGTAAGGATGAAAATGGTAATGGTGGAAATCCATAAATTGCGCCAAAAATGCTGGAGGGCGAATTTCGTTGTCCGGAGAAATATTAGTATCATACTTATAGGGTATACCTCCCAGCTTGTTGATCAGACACAATGATACCGTCATCAATGGTAATAACCCGCCGACGCAAGCGATCAACGATTTCCTTATTATGCGATACTAACAATATCGTGGTGCCCAGCGTATTGATTTTCAGCAGTAACTCAATAATTTCTTGAGCATTGATGGTATCCAAACTGCCAGTGGGTTCATCAGCCACCAATACTTTCGGACGATGCACCAACGCCCGACCAATCGCCACCCGTTGTTGTTGGCCACCAGATAGTTGATGTGGAAATTTATCTCGTTTTTCCTCTAATCCAACCACCTTTAACACTTGGGGAACAATGGTATCAATTTTTTTCTGTTCCACACCGCACACTTCCAAAGCAAAGGCAATATTTTCGTAGACGGTTTTTTTGGACAGCAATTTATAATCTTGAAAAACCACGCCAACTTGCCGACGCAATACCGGTATTTCTGACGGTTTAATGTTGGTGATATCCCAGCCACCGATCACAACGTGTCCGCGAGTGGGACGTTCCTCGGCAATGACCATTTTCGCTAACGTAGTTTTGCCCGTACCAGATTGTCCCACCACGGATACAAACTCACCAGGATGCACGAATAAAGACAAATCCCGCGCGGCGTAGGTATTATCCGAATAAATTTTAGTAACTTTTTTAAATTCAATCATTCGACTAATTGGACAGTGACTTCGACCACTCCGGCCGATAGATCGGCAATCTGGGAAAATTCTTCTCGCGGTAAATCCACCACTCGCCCGGGAATAAATGGCCCGGTGGAGACGATGGTGGATTCCACCGTTGCGCCAGTCGCCACATTGGTAACGCGAATGCGACTGCCCATCGGAAAGGAATTGCACGCGGCTCCAGTCCAATCATACCAGCTGGCTATCCCTTGCACAATGTTGTCCGGGGATGGTTTTTCAAACACAGCAATAATGGCGTGCCTTTTTTTCAGTTTACCACGCTGAATATAACTATCAGATTTGGTTGACTGACGTTTTAACGGCCGCCACGTATCTTGCACTGGATCGTAGTATTTAATCACCAGATTGCGTTCGGCATACGCGCTGGGATACGATAGCCCTAACCATAAGGCTTTTTTCAGTAGCCATGGTTTGGCTTGGTGCAATGAATAACGATATAAATCGGAAACAGGTTGCTCGTCACCATAATAGTTTTCCGGATGTGCCACTTTATTCAACTTCACTCTGACTTTTTGGGCTTGACTGACGGATTGAGCCGGAACGCCAATTTGAGCGGTTCCCGCCGGATTAGTGACGGTATAGCCTGTGGCCAAGGCATCCCGGCGCAAGATTGCTTGCACGGAAAATTGATTACTCGCCCAGCTGGGCAGAGCCATGAAACACAGTATGAGACTAGTCAGTACGATGCGATACATCAGACGATGGCTTTAATTTCTTCCACAATCTGTCTCGGTACAACGTTGGATTTGACGATATACCCATTCGCACCCAATGTCTCGGCCGTCTGACGGTCTTCAGCGCTATCTAAATTCGTCATCACAATCACCGGTACCAGCTCAAACCACTTCTGCTGACGCAACCATTGCAACACTTCAAAACCTACCCGATCGTTAAATTTTAATGACTCGGTCTTGCCGCCAGGTAAAATTAAATCTAACAAAACCACATCTGGTTTAATATGCTCATCAATCATTTTTTGCAGCAACACCATGGTATCGGCCTTATTGGTAGCGGCTAATACCTCGCCAATAGATTGCAAACCCACGCTGTAAAGTGACACTAGTGATGGTTCGTCCTCGACCAGGACGATCTTCAGTTGGCTTGACATACCGGGCCAAGCATACTACTTTTACAGGCGTTCGTCAACGCCCCCGCCCACGTAGCTCAGTTGGTAGAGCGACGGTATCGTAAACCGTAGG